>JADLCC010000118.1 GCA_020847425.1 Saprospiraceae bacterium | reverse complement strand
CCGTTCTGAATAATCGCAGCGGACGTATCATCGCAAGAAGACTCAATGGCTAAAATTATCGTATTCATATGCAACTGACTGTCAATAATTAATATAGATTTCATTTGTTTTTGTCCGCACAAAACTACGACTTTTGCAGTCATTGCAACGGCCCGGCCCGGATGCCGGTTTAGATTTGGCATGATTCTTTGTGAAGAGTGTTTTGGTGTTTTACTGTTTTTGTGTTTTGGTATACTTCGCATAAGTCATTTCTACATGTCTGGGCAGTGTCTTTCCAAAACACTAAAACACCAAAACACCAAAACACAAAACATAACTTTCGAGAAATTATCAAAACCTCCGCTTAACATGTTCGGAACCAATACAAAAGAAAAAAGCAGTCCTGCTACAGGCGCAATGAATGGCACAGATAAAGAAGGATCGGCCACAACTGTAATTGCCAAAGGCACCGTTATTGAAGGCAAATTTGCCTGCAATGAAAATGTCCGACTCGACGGCGCCATTCACGGCGAGGTACGCGTAGACAAACGTTTCGTAATGGGTGACACCAGTTATGTTCAGGGCAATATACATGCCCTCAATGCTGCTATTAAAGGAAAAATCAAGGGCGACCTGTTTATCAAAGAAGCCCTTCACTTGATGGATAGCGCTGTGATAGAAGGCAATATTTCAGCCAAAACCATGATTGTGGAAGAGGGCGCGCGCTACAATGGCGCCTGTAAAATCGGCGATTTGGTGGCACCTGCCAAAAATTGATTTCGAAGAGATCCGAAAAAACGACCGGAAATCCGAATTCGCAGTAAATTCACGCGCTTTTTTGCGCTGACCGCGCTGCCATTCTGGTTTCCGGTCTTTTTTTTAGCATGGATAAATCAGTTTTTTCTTTTGTTGACAAGCGTCTGAACGCTGAAACTGCCGCACAGTCGCGGCGTTGGATAGTGGTTGGCACCGACGGGGTAACCCTTGCTGTAATGTCTGAAACCGGAGAGGTGTGGGCACTACAAGCCTGGAATTTTCAGGGAACTTCCGTGCAACATGCGGAACAGCATATTCGCATGATACTGGGCCAGGAACCGTCTATGCAATACACTTACGCGCAATCGCATTGGGCCTGGTCGGAGCCGCAGGTAACGCTGGCGCCGCGCCGGTTGTTCAATCCGGATCAACTGCCCGATTACTTCAAAATCCTGCTCCGCCCGAATGGCAGTTTTCAGTATGCCTATGAGTCGCTGCCGGTATTCGACTGCTTTTTGGTGTATGCGATTGAATCGTCGTTGCAACCTTTGAGTTTATTGCAACGTTCTGCACAGCCATCTGTTAAACACTTGTCCGGCCCATTATTGCAGGCTTTTCACCACATAGCGGATTACAGCGACCACCAGGTTTTTGTGCATTTCCGGTTTCAGTCGATACAGGTTGCAGTGTTTGAACGGCGCAACTTGTTGTTTTACAACAGTTTCCCATTCCAGCACGCCAATGACGCACTTTATTTTATTCTGCTCGCCTACGAACAATTTAAACTAAATCCGCTCGATTTGCCCCTGATACTCAGTGGGAACCTGCTCGAGGATTCGGAAATCTTCCGCCTCTTGCGGCGTTATATCCGTACCATCCGGTTTGCGCCGCTGCCTTCTTCGGTGCAATTGCCACAAAGCGCTGTGGAATTGCCGGCACATTACTGGTTCGACGTTTTTAGTATGCTTTAAATATTACCCACGCAGATGCGAATAATTGGAGGAAAATTCAGGGGCAGGCGTTTTACCCCACCGGCTGATAACTGGCCCACACGCCCTACAACTGACCAGGCGAAAGAGGCGCTGTTCAATATTCTCAACAATCAACTCGATTTTGAGGAATGCAAGATGCTCGACTTGTTCGGCGGCACGGGTAGCCACTGCTATGAGTTTATTTCACGCGGCTGCCAGGATGTGACGTATGTGGACAAATTCCCGGATGCCGTACGTTTTGTGCGCAAAACAGCCCAGACACTGGGCATCGAAGCGCAGTTGACTATTATGCAAATGGACGTATTCCGCTTTATCGAACACGCCACCGCACAATACGATTACATTTTTGCCGATCCGCCCTATGACATGCCCACCATAGATATTATTCCCAATCTGATTTTTGAAAAGAACCTGCTGCTGCCCGACGGCCTTTTTGTATTGGAACACAATCCTTACCACGATTTTCTGGAACACCCGAAATTGGTGGATGTGCGGAATTATGGAAAAACGATATTGAGTTTTTTCAGACCTTGAATTTTTTCCAAATGAAACAAATCCTATGCTCCGCCCTTTTTGTATTCGGCCTGTTGTATCACCTTCAGGCACAGGCAGATACGGTGAAAATCGGCGCCTTCGTCAATGATATTTACGATATCAACCTGAGCGAAAATAGTTTTTCCACCGAGTTCTGGATCTGGTTCAATTACCGCGACTCGCTGTTGAATCCCATCACAACGCTTGAAATGTCCAATGCAAAGGAAATGTCTTCAAGCTTGGATTTTTTTGAGGTAAAAGACGGCGTTTGTTGGGCAAGTAAAAAAGTACATGCCGTGATCAAAAAGGACTGGGAAATCAGTCGCTTCCCGTTTGACGAGCAAAAAATGACGATCGAACTGGAAGACAGCAACAATGATATTCAGTCGCTCGTATATATCGCAGATTCGGCCAATACGCGATATGACACCAGTCTGAGCATTTCAAATTGGAAACTAACTCGTTTTTCAATTCAAGCGGGCAGCAAAAAATACCAGACTACCTATGGCGATCCTACCTTGACCGGCGGGAGCGAATACCCGCACGCGACATTGACCATGACGGTCAAACGCAAAAGTTGGGGGCTGTTCTTTTCTCTTTTTACGGGTCTTTATGTGGCGTTTTTTATCTCCACGCTGGTATTTTTTATCGACCCGATTGATTTGGACCCGAGGTTTGGGTTGTCTGTTGGTGGTTTGTTCGCCGCCGTCGGCAACAAGTATATCGTCGATTCCATTTTGCCGCAATCGACCACTTTTACCCTGGTCGACAAACTGCACATCCTGACTTACCTGTTTCTGCTGATTTGTATCGTTTTTTCCGTCATTTCCCTGCGTATCTGGAAAAATGGCAGGGAAAAACAATCCGCCCGATTCGACCGCCGGGCATATGTGGCGATCGTTTCCTTGTATGTATTGATTAATCTTGTTTTGATCTGGCGGGCGAATTGTGGAGGATAACAAGCTCAAAACTGTTTCAAATAACTCAGTTTTAACACTGCATGATCTTCATTTTTGCGCACCTGATTCGATTCTTCAAAACCCCGTTTGTTCAAAACCACGTAAATATAGGACAATGGACTGTATTCCCAGGCCAGCCGGATGTTGTAATTGTCCGCATTGTTTTCGGTGTTTTTTTGATAAAATCCGATCAGTTGCAGGCGCGGGTTCAATGCAAAACGCCCTTCAATGCTGAATAAATCAATCTTTTGGGTAGTTTTGTTTTCGCCCACTTCCTTGAAATGATTTCTGTTCAAACGCCCCGCAATCGACAAGTGCGGCAAGGGCGCGAATTGAAGTGTAAGATCGGTAGAAAAAAGCCTGCCGTTGAAATAAGTCCCCCAATCTGTTTGCCCGAACAGGCTGATTATTTTGGATGGATCGGTGCTGTACCAGACCTGCTGGCGGAAATAATGGTATTCGCCTTCCAAAATATTGACGCCCAGGGGAACAAACGGTTCGGTCAGGCCCTGATAAGAAGGATTCACGGAGTAGCCGAAATATCCTCCTTTTTGGAAATTAATCCAAACCGGGAATAATGTCAATTGCCTTTCCACCAGTTTTCCGGTCGATATCTGGTGGTAAAACTCAGGTAAAAAACCCGGTTCAAAAGCGCGAATCAGTTTTTTAAACGGCAACAAACGCCCACGGTAATACCAATTCATGCCCGGTGTAGTGCCCAGAATATCGTGCCGCGCAACAAAGCCCATTTCAGGGTTAAAATCTTTGGTTACCACGGATTCTGTCCACCAGATTTTGTATTTATTGGTCGAGTTGTAGTACTGCGCAATACCCGCAAACCCTTGTTTGCCGGAACTACCCGACGTGGAATGCATCGCTATAGCGGTGAGGGAATGCGACTCGCCCAGGCGAAAAAATCCGTCCAGGGTACTCACTACATTGGTCCGATCCGGTTGGTTTTTGACCGTCACCAGGCCTCCTATCCTGTTTTGAGCCCCGAAATTTTCAGAAAACCTGCCGACAAAGAAATTGGTAGCCGGACTATCGTCCAGTTCCCGCTGGCGAATCAGCATGGTCCCGAAGTTTCGTTTGGTCGACCGGTATACAAATCTTCCACCCGCATCGATCGGTATGGGGTTTCCTGTATCGTCCAGTCCGATCGTTCTGCTGAAAAAGGGTTGTATGCGCATGCTTCCCCCCGATCCGTCAATAGCCTGCCCGACACCGACTCCAAAAAGAGAGGCGTTTTCCAGAAAAAACTGCCTTCTTTCGGGGAAAAAGACAGAAAACCGTGTCACGTTGTTGACCTGCCGGTCGGCATCTGCCTGGGCAAAGTCGGTGTTGGCAGTCAGGTCGAGCACTGCGTTCGGGTTGATGGCCCATTTCAGGTCCCCGCCCACTTTCAGTTTGGTTTGTTCGGGTTTGATGTCAGGGTCAAAGCCCTTGAAATGGTCGTATGAGGTCAGCAAAAAAGGCTGGATCCGGATATTGGGCTTTGGCGGCGGCGGTTTTAAATTTTTTAAAATGCCGGCATATTCCATCCTGTTGGCGCTGAATGCCCTCGGATAGGGAGAAAAAGCACTGATTTCGTTGGTAAGGCGCCGGTTCCGGTACACATTAAAACCCCAGTGTTGAACCGAGTCGGCGGATTTGTGGTAGCGGAGCGACTGCCAGGGGATCGCAATTTCGGCAACCCATCCCGAGTCGGTTCTGCTGGTGCGCACGCGCCAGAGGCCGTCCCAGTCCATATCATAATACGTGTCGTCGAAGGCCAGTAAATCCTGCTGCACGCCATATGGATTGGTGGCGAAAGACATGGCATTGCGCCGGTCGTTGAATCCGTCGAAAGACAAACCCACCTGGTCGTGCTGACGGATATTAAAGTCTCGTTTGAAATCGGTGGCCCGGATGGATTTTTTGCCCGCCGAATCGCGGGAAAAAACGCCGAAATACAAATACTGGCGGTTGTACATCACGCGTACTTCCGTCTCAAAATTGGGCGCCTGCCGCTGCAAAGGTTCGACTTGAATGAAATCCCCGGAAGCGCCGGCAAATTGCCATTCGGCCTCGTCCAAGGTGCCGTCGATGCTTAAAGCCGTGGAAATTTCTACCGCGATAATTTCTTTTTTGATGGAATCCGGCGGGAATATTTCTGCGTCCTGTGCCTGGATAGAGACAGCGCAAAACAGGAGCAGGAAAAGTTGGATTAGGCTATACTTCATGTTCAGTTTAAGTACTTTTTCGTCCATTTTAATCAAAAAATTCCCCAATGTGCCAAAGTATCCCCGATGGATCGTGCAAAAAACACTCTTTACCCCAATCCAGGTTCCGTATGGGGACAAGTTTTACACCTTCGTATTTTGTGGTCAGGTCCAATGCCACCAATTCATTCCAGTAGCGGCTGACATCATCCACTTCTAAAAATACCATGGTATTATCTACCCAGTCCTTCACGTAGGCATCCTGTAAGTAAAAGCCGATGCCTTCCGTTTTGAAATAAGACATTTTGGGCGACAAAACGCTTTCCTGAAACCCCAGGTCGCTGTAAAATCGCCTGGACAGTTCAAAGTTTTTTGCACCTATGAACGGTCGGATTGATTTTGCTTTGTGCTGCATTTTTTAATTGATTAAAGTACGCATTACGCAGCCTTTTGTCGCCCTTTCGCCCAGAAATACAACGGAAACCCCAGCCCCACAATCACCAGTCCCGGCACCGTAAACTGCGGCTTAGTAAACAACAGATTGATGGTAAAAAGCCCCGCCAGAATAATGTAGAGCGCAGGCAGGTATGGGTATCCGAAGGCTTTGTAAGGTCGTTCGACCTCCGGCCGTTTTTTGCGCAGGATAAAAATGCCCGCTACTGTGAGGATGTAAAACAGCATAACGGCAAACATCACGTAATCCAGCAAGTCGCCGTATTTGCCTGAAAGGCACAACACAGCGCACCAGACAAACTGGACCCAAAGTGCAAAACCAGGCACACCGTTGCTGTTCAGGTCTTTCATTTTATCAAAAAACAGTCCGTCGCTGGCCATGGACTGGTAGAGTCGCGAACCCGAAAGCACCAGTCCGTTGTTGCAGCCGAAGGTAGAGATCATGATAATGACGGCCATCAACACGCCGCCGCCGAGGCCGAGCATGGCCGTGAGCGCAGCGGTACCCACACGGTCCTGCGTGGCGTGCTGGATGCCTTTACTCAGTACGTCGGCGCCGGTTGCGTCGCCCCAGAAAGGTAGTACGCAGAGGTAGGCGAGGTTGGCGAGCATGTACAGCACGGTCACCCCGATCACACCCATGGCAAGTGCCAGGGGTACGTTCCGTTTGGGGTTTTCAATTTCACCAGCGATAAAAGTCACGTTGTTCCAGGCGTCGCTGCTGAACAGTGAGCCTACCATGGCAACGCCAATAGCGGAACAAATGGCCATAAAACCCAGCGATTCCGTGGATTTCAGGTTGGAAAAGAAGTTGTCGAAGTTTTGAGATACTACTTCGGGGTTGCGAAACACCAGCAATCCCAGAATGATGAGTAGTCCCAACGAAAGCGCTTTGAGTGTGGTCAAAGTATTTTGGATAAATGCGCCCGTTTGCAGCCCCCGCGTATTAAGCCAGGTGAGCACAAACAACGATGCAATCGCCAGCAATTGGGCCGCCGAAATGCGTACAAAACCGAGGTCTGCCAGGATGTTATCAGGACCGAGTGCGGGCACCAGGACGCCTGTGAATTTGGCGAAGGCCACCGCTACTGCAGCAATGGTTCCGCTCTGGATAACAGCGAACATGGCCCAGCCGAACAAAAAGGCCACCATCTGTCCGTAGGATTCTTTCAAGTACTGGTATTGCCCGCCGCTTTTGGGAAACATACCTGCCAGTTCGCCATAGGAAAGCGCAGCTATCAATGTCATTACCCCCGTAATACCCCAGGCCAGCAACAGCAGAAATGGGCTGCCGAGCACACGACCCATATCGGCACTGACGATAAAAATACCGGAGCCGATCATGCTGCCCGATACAATAAATGTGGCGGTGGTGAGCGAAACTTTCCGGGGTGTTTTGTTTTGTTCCAACATGCTTAATTTGAATTTACGTTTTGTTTATTTTTGGGGGATTGCGCTGGTTTATTCTTCTTCGGCTGCTTCTTCCTCTACATGACCAATAAAGTACTTTCTGAGGTAAACCATGTCGTTTTCCTGCACTTCGTTATCATGGAGTGAAAGTGCGTCGTCTAGTGCAAATCCTGTGCGAAGCAGCACCAATTCGAATTCAAAAACCTCCTGAAGATCCGGGGATCGGAAATACTTGGGCATTGCCGTCGGAATCAGGCGGTTTTTGAGTTCCCGTGTGCTCATATCGAGTGAAACCTGCATTTCGAATACTTCTCCGGTGCGGAATCGTTTGTAAAAAAGTTTGCTTTTTAATCCTGGCACAGGTGTAAGCAGTAAACCATCGCCAACTGTTTTTAGCAGCGAATCTTCCTGTTGTTTTTCTTCCGCCTCGTGGACCAGGTCGATCAAACTGTTGGCTATACTTTTGACCTCTTTGTCAAACGGATCAACCAGATCGCCGCGCAATGCTTTTTTGTAATTATTGTACCTGTTTTGTAACAACAGAATTTGCTTCTGATAATCAGGAACCTGGCGGGTCAGGGTTGAAAATGCATCCATAGCCTGTTCCAGATCGTTGTGTTTAATCAGTTGTTTGATATTTTCCAGTTCATCGTGCATAGAAAAGACCTGTTTTTTAGTACTTTCAACGCTAAGGTAGCAGCAATAGCAGGAATTGTATTTACCGTTTTTTCTTTTTTGAGGCTTTCGCCTTCGCATTGAATACCAGCGCAAGTCCGATCCAGTATTCAAAATCCTTTTGGGCAGCCATGCCTGTCTCGTCGATGATCACCCAGCCTTTCATAGGGCGGCCGGTAAAGTCCATGGGCCTGCAACCCGGTTTTTCTAGCGAAGCCTCGTAAATATCCGGATCGAGGCGGCACATTAGCTCGTCCTGGATGATGCCCACGCACATTTTGTTGTGGTACATAAAGGTCAGGCCGCCCATCATTTCTTTTTCAGCCACCTCAGGCAAATGAGCGAGTTGTGCGCGAATCCGCAGAGCAAGTTCTTCACTGTAAGCCATGGAAGTACGTTTTTGAGTATACGAGTATCTGGCTGATAAAGAATCATTTACGCCCTGATTACTCCAATACTCCTGTGATCAAGAAAAGTATACAAATCATGCGTTGCAACACTAAACACCAAATACCACACACCAAACACGCTCGTTGAGGGGGCAAATCTACCTGATTAGGGTATCCTGCGTAACATCTGAAGCAAATCTTGAAAAGCCGCCGTAAATATGCGCAACTAAAGCAAAATCATATGAAGATTTTGCAAACCCTCTTTCTTGCAATACCTTTCTTTGCAACATCTCTTCATCAATTTGTCAGATCAGATGTTCAGGCTGTCTTGTATCCTTTTGCTTCTTTTTGCCTTAGCCAGTAACGCCAACACACAAACGAATCGAAATGTGTTGATGGAAGAATACAAGAGGCTCGATTCAATTTGTGAAATACAGAAAAACAATAACCCGGAAATACTGCTAGAAGAAAGCAAAAAAATGCTCGAAATAGCCCGGCAATTGCAGGTAGATACCCTGATTCTGTATGCCAATATGCTTCAGGGCCAAGCGCTGGATTTTCTGGGTTTGTATGATGCTGCATTGAAGATAGACTATGAAAATCTTTCCTTTGCAGAACAGACACAACATTGCTACTACCAGGTAAAATCGGCTATATTAATCGGTAGGGTACACCAGATAATGGGTAACCCTGAAAAAAGCCAGGAATTCACCCGGAAAGGAAAACAGTATGCCCTCGCCTGTGGATTGTACGAAGACACCATTGCCCTCAACTATGATATAGGGTTCAACATGGCTACAATGGGCGATTTTGAAGGCGGTATCCGATTGATAGAGGAAAACCTGAAGGCTGCCAAACAAATCGACGACAAACAATTTATCTTTTTCGGTATCGACAACCTCTCCAACCTGCTCGCAGAAGCGGGTTATTATCAACAATCGCTGGATTATGAACTGCAACTGCTCAGAATGCCTGGAATGCTCGACGATAACATGGACAAAGCGCAGATTTATGAGCATTTAGCAGAAATCTATGTGCTGTTGAAGGACTGGGACAATGCGCAAAAATACCAGCGTGAAGCATTGAAATATGCAGAACTGACCAACCTGAACGACTGGATTTATGAATGTTATAAACTTAAATCTGCCATTGATGAAGCCAGAGGCGATTACCAAAGCGCCCTGAAAAACCACCGGATTTACATGGAACTGAAAGATTCCGTATACCAGACGGAATATGAAGGTAAAATGGCTGCAATGAGCGCTTTGTATGACCTGGAATCGAAACAAAAAGCCATTTCGCTGCTTGAAAAAGACCGCCAAATCAAAGACGGACAAATCCGGCAACAACGCATCCTGTTGCTGCTGGGCTTGCTTTCACTTGTCGTAATCGTTCTGGCCATCCGTTTTATGCACCACCGGAAAACGGAAAAAATGCGGGAAGCCTTCGCACAGGACCTGATCAAAGTACAAGAGCAGGAGCGCCAGCGCATTTCAAAGGAACTCCACGACAGTGTCGG
>JADLCC010000117.1 GCA_020847425.1 Saprospiraceae bacterium | reverse complement strand
GCCAGACGTTGGCGTCGCTGGTGCCGGCGAATAATTTATTGGCCACCAGCGGCGATTCATCCAGGCAGGAAATGGTGTGAAATGCCGCGCCAAAAATATTGCCGTCCGTCAGGTCCTGAGAAATGGGTGTCCACAAGTCGTTGACATTGCTATGCATCCGGTAAGTGCCGCCGTATAATTTCCCCGGGGTATGCCGGCTCATGGTGTAGGGCGTGTCCCAGTTACAGCGGTCGCTGGTGCCGAGGCATTCCTGCCCGGCCTGCCAGGTATCGCCGCCGTCCGATGTTTTGTGGATGCTGCCGTTTTGCGTTTCCACCCAAAAAATATGCGCACTGTCGGGGTGAAAAACGGGTTTGAAGCCATCGCTTCCGAAGACGGATTTCCAGTTGTTTAAGGTCAGTGCATTGCCTTTACAGGTCCCGTTATCCTGTGTGCCGCCGTAGTAGGTATCGGGCTGATGCGGGTTAAAACTGGTGCGGTAAAACTGCGTGGTCGGAAGGTTGTTACAGCGCGTCCAGTTGTTACTGCCCTGATCCTGGTAATACACGCCGCCGTCGCTGCCGACATATCGCCTTCCATTGGAGGTGAAAACGAGGTCGTGCACATCCGGGTGCCCGGCGCCTGCAATCGACCAGTTTGGAGAAGCAATGGTCTTTTTCCAGAGTTGTACACCGGGCAGATACACTTCATCGTCATTGGTCGGGTGTAAAACCAGTTTCCCAAAATACCAGCCGAAATTGGAATAGGCACTTTGTAAACCCGTGATACTGAAAGGGTTCCAGGTGTTGCCGCCATTGGTTGTCAGGTAAATTCCGCCTACTTTAGAAAGGGTGTCGGTGAACAGGGCGTACAGTTTTTGCGGGTTTTGTTGTGAAATGACGAGACCTGTCCGGCCCATTTTTCCAGATGGCAAACCGCCGCCGAGTTGGGTCCAGTTGGCTCCGCCATCGGTGGTTTTATATATGCGGGCGTTGTTGCCAAAAATAACCGATTCGCTGTTGTTGCGGATGCGATCCCAATAAGACGCATACAGCACTTCCGGGTTGGAGGGGTCGATAACCAGGTCGCTGGCGCCCGCCTGGTTGCTCACGAAATGAACCTGCTGCCAGTTTTGCCCGCCGTCGGTACTCTTGTACACACCGCGTTCATTGTTGCGCACGTATGGATTACCCATGGCCGCAACGTATAATATTTGTGGTTGTGTAGGGTGAATAATGATTTTTGAAATGATGCCAGCCTGATTCAAACCCAGGTTGGACCAGGTTTCGCCGGCATCCGTACTTTTAAACAACCCTTCGCCATTAAAAACATAGGCGGGCATGTTGACATCGCCTGTGCCGGCGTACAGGACATTGGGGTTGGAGGGGTCGAATGCCAGATCGCCAATGGAGAGTTCGGGGAATTCATCAAAAACCGGGCGCCAGTGGACACCGGCGTCTGTTGTTTTAAAAATACCGCCGCAGGAAAATCCGGCCAGCAATGTTTGTTCGTTATCGGGTTTGATCACCAGGGCGTTCACCCTTCCTCCAATGTTGGAAGGCCCTTGCAAGGTCCAGTCGGCCAAGGTACCTGTACAATCATTGTCCCGCTCCCGGAGCATATCCGTTTGCCGGGCACGGCGCATGGTTTTTTGCCAGCCGCGCCAGTCGAATTCGCGGTCGGGAAACGAACGTTGCATGGCAAACATGTCGTGGGGCGCCGATTTGGATGCCAGTGTGTCGCTTACTTTTTTTTGGCAGGCGCTGTTGAATACCAATGCTGCCACGCCCAGGAGTATGGGTATGTATCTTGTCATAATCGGTTTGGTAGTTATCAGTTATCCGTTATTTGTTATCAGGCTTGATACTCAAGCATTTGTATAAAATAATTTAAACTGATTATAACTTGGAGATTGGGATCTGTTTAAACCCATTATTCGCATGAAGCGCAATTTTGATGTTTCAACAGTTGATATTCAAGGTTTACCTTTGCCATCCAAAATCACACCAACTTCTCAGCCCCCTCACTTCTCACCCGCTCACCTCTCACGTCTAAAAAATGGAGCAGAACAAAACACCACAGCAGGATGAATTTCTGTTTCATCCCAAAAATGTACAGCTGTTTATTTTACTGGCAGGACTGAGTTTCCTGTTTCTGGCGCTTACGGTATCGTATATCTATATCCGTGTGACCAATGGTGTGGCGCCGGTTCGCCTGCCGTTGCTTTTTCTGCTCAATACGGTCATCCTGCTGGGCAGCAGTTATACTTTGATTCGCGCAAAACGCTGCTATTTAGGCGATGATACGAAAGGTTATCAGGATAATTTGAAATATACCATTTGGCTGTCGTTGTTGTTTATGGTTATGCAAACGATTGCCTGGATCTGGCTCTTTTCCAACAACATACACCTCAATTCCTCCACAACAACGGGCTTTTTATACGTCATTTCCTTTGTGCACCTGGCGCACGTGGTGGGTGGTTTGCCTTTTCTGTATCAGTTTTACAGAACTGCCAAAAAACGGATGGTAGACCCCGTTACGGTGCTGGTCTATTTTTCAGATCCTGAAAAACGCCTCAAGCTTCGCCTGCTGACGATTTACTGGCACTTTCTTGATATTTTGTGGATTTACCTGGTGGTGTTTTTTGGAGCGAATTACTTGGTGTGAATCGTGAATCGTGAGTTGTGAATCGTGAGTGGCGCTTCGCCCAAACTTCGCACAGAAATCTTGGTGTAGTGCCACTCACGACTCACGATTCACGATTCACGATTCACCACTCACAATTCACCACTTCTATCTTCCGCGCGTTCGTTCCACCCGTCGTTTGTGTCGACACGATATACAAGCCGCTGGGTAAGTTGCTGACATCCAATGTGGTGCGATCAGTAGAAAGGCCGTTCAGTTGCCGTACTACCCGACCGTTCAGGTCGTAGAGTGTGACAGATTGCAATTGATCGCCGTTTTCCAGCAGCACCTGTACCATTTGGCTGGCGGGAGAGGGATATACGCGCAGCGGCGAAGGCGCTGTTTCCGTTGGTGGGACAGCCCGTTCAGCAGTGCCGTTCAAGGGCACTTTCAGTTCGTAATTGGAGCCGTTGGTGAGTACGCCGTCGCCCCATTGGAAGGAAGCGTTGGACATGGTGAGGTTGAAATAAAGAAAATCTTCCGGGCGGCCCACATCGACGATATCGATGATGACAAAACTGAATTTTCCGATCACGCCAAAACCACTGACGGGTTGGCCATTGGTGCGGGTGAATGCACTTTCCAGACGACCTGGCGCAGGAGAAACGCCGAGGGAAAGAAAAGGTGAATTCAGGTTGATCCAGGAGTTGTTGTAAAACTCCATCCTAAAAGCGGAGTCTACGATATTGGAACTCAACAGAGCGTCAAAAGTCAGACCATACAGATTGATGA
This sequence comes from Saprospiraceae bacterium, assembly GCA_020847425.1. Classification (GTDB taxonomy): domain Bacteria; phylum Bacteroidota; class Bacteroidia; order Chitinophagales; family Saprospiraceae; genus M3007. The sequence continues at coordinate 646 of JADLCC010000117.1, read as the reverse complement.
CAGGATCGGAAGCGCTGCCGAGTGCAACCTCCACCTCTACCAGGTCTCCGACTCCGGCATTGGGGGTCAGCAAGGTAAAGAAGAAAGGCAGTCCTTTTTTGGTCAGCGGAGAAGCGGGTACCAGGTTGTCCGTATGGCCATAATGTTGTTCGATCACAGCGGCATCTGCCTGGGTAATGTGCCCGTTGCCGTCCGCATCGGCATGTTTCAGGTCCGTATGCAGTGGAACATAGGGGTCTGACCAGTTGCTGCCCGCTTGGGCCCTCCAGCCTGTCGAGCCGCCCGAACGAGGAGCGCCCTCTTTACCCATGCAAAAACCGAGGCTGAGCAAATCCTTGTTGTTGACGATGCCGTCGGCATTGACGTCGCCGGGCCACACGCAATCCTGCATACAATGCTGTGTCGTGCTGCCTGCCACCTGCATTTGTACAACCGTATTTTTGCATTGCCCATTGGCGGCAAGGCAGTAGTTGATTTCAAAAAAATCTGCCCCGGAATAACCGGGATTCGGGTAATAGACCAGGAGGTTATTCCCCGATACACTTTGACCGCCAATGATTTGGGTGGTGTAGCCCGGGTAAAAATGGCAGACACCGTGTCCCGGCAATTGATTGATTTCAAAATCATAGATTTCAAAAGGTACCGG
>JADLCC010000116.1 GCA_020847425.1 Saprospiraceae bacterium | reverse complement strand
TTTGCCTTTTGCACTGTAACTGCGTTTGTTTTTCGTTACAATACCCACGCATTGCTCCTCAAAACAGCCTTGTCACAGCACAAAATCCTGCGTCCATAACTCAAACTAATATCGACTTGGTACTTATTAAAATTCAGTTTGACTTATTTTTTATACAAATGCTTGAGTATCAAGCCAGATAACTAATAACTGATAACGGATAACTACTTATGGTTTCAACAACTTCCCAATATCCCGCCACGTAATCAATTGAATCCCCTGCTCTTTAAGTAGTTTTCGGCAGGCCTCGCCGGTGAAAAAATCATAGTCGTCCTGCCGCCAGGCTGCATCCCACAAGCCCGGGAAACCCTCGGTGATACCCGTCATTTCTTCATTTTCAAAAGCCGTATGCATCACCAGCACAGTTACACCCGGTTGCAGGTTTTTAAAAACGTGGGTATAGAACTGGGCCATGCCGCCTTTAAAATCTTTGGGTGTCGCCGTAATCGTGCGGTCTACCACAATATCCTGTTCCGTGATCAGTTGGCGATAGGCTTCTGAGGCATTTTTCAGGAATTCGCCGCCCACCATAACGGGCACTTGGTATTCGCGGCCTAATTTCAGGTAAATTTCAAAAAAATCGGGGCTCTGGTAAAACAGGCAGCGCATATGGCTGTCGAAATGCGTCGGTTCGAGGCCCATGGCTCGTGCGCGCTCGATTTGCGCTCGCAACTCCCGCTCTACTTCTTCCGCCTTGGCTTTAGCACCGAAAGCCTCACAATCCGGGTAAAAATACCCGTTGGCATCCACCAGGCTCGGCACTTCGCTGCGCGATGCGACGGGGCCCCAGCGATATGGCAACCACTCGCTGCTCAAGGTCAGGTGCAGCCCGAGGTCGTATTGTGGATTGGCTTTGGCGAAGGCGGCCATTTCGGGAAACCAGGGGCAGGGAACCATCACGCTGGCGGAAGTCACCGCGCCCTGCTGCAAGGCCAAAATACTCGCCTGGTTCTCCGCATGGGCCACCGCAAGGTCGTCGGCATGGATGATCAGCAGTTTGGTCCCGGCAGGATATCCGAGGCGTTCGGCCAGCGACAGCACTGTTTGAGCAGATACACTGGCCGAGTGTAACAGGTTGAAGCAGAAAAGAATGAGCAGGATCTTATTCATCTCATATTATTTATGCAAAGATAGCAGGGTACTGTTTGAAATCAGGACGTATTATTGCGTGCTGTTTTTGAAAAAATCGTTCAAATCTACCACGTCCATATGCAAATTAAAAGGCCCGTGCAAACCCTTGCACCATTGGTTGTTACACTTACGCTCCTGGTTGTTTCCTGTATGAAATTTGCCCAAAAAGGCAGCGTCCTGACCATCCGGGAAGATTCGGCTTCCGCTATGAAAAACGCCGCTTCCATCCGGGAAAAAACGACTATAAAAACCGCCGACGGGCTTCAAGTGAGCCTTTGGGCTCCCGATTCGCTGGCGCCCGACCCGATTGCAGTTTCGGTGGACGATCAGGGACGTGTGTACCTGACGCGCACCAACAGGCAAAAAAATTCGGAATTTGACATACGCGGGCACCGCGACTGGATGACGGCCTCCATCAGCCTGCGCACGGTAGAGGAGCGGCGGGCTTTTTTGCACAGCACCTTCGCTCCAGAGCGCAGCAAGGAGAACGAATGGCTGAAAGACCTCAACTTCGACGGCAGCCACGACTGGCGCGACCTTGCCATTGAAAAAGAGGAAATCTGGCGGCTGGAGGATACCAACCATGATGGCATGGCCGATGTATCGACCAGAATCCTAAATGATTTTCACGATGAAATTACGGATATCGCCGGTGGCATACTCGTTCGGGAGCACGATGTTTTTCTCGCCATTGCACCCGATTTATGGCGCATCGAGGATACGAACGGCGATGGTATGCTGGATAAAAAAACGTCGATCAGCCATGGTTACGGCGTGCATATCGGCTTTAGCGGACACAACATGTCGGGCATCGTGGAAGGGCCCGACGGGCGTATTTACTGGAATATGGGCGATATCGGCGCCAGTATTACCACGGTGGACGGCCGAAAATTTGAAAACCCGAATTCCGGATTTATTGCCCGTTGTAATCCAGACGGCAGCGATTTTGAAATTTTCGCCACCGGCCTGCGCAACACCCACGAATTTGCATTCGACGAATACGGCAACCTGATTTCCTGCGATAACGACGGCGACCATCCCGGCGAAAGCGAGCGGCTGGTGCATATCGTAGAAGGTTCCGACGCGGGCTGGCGCTCCAACTGGCAATACGGCAAATATACCGACCCAGCCAACAACGGCTACAATGTCTGGATGGATGAAAAACTGTACCTGCCGCGCTGGAACGGACAGGCGGCCTACATTATTCCACCCATTATGAATTACCACAACGGTCCGACCGGCATGGTGTACAACCCCGGAACAGCCCTGGGTAGCGCCTGGAAAAACAAGTTTTTTGTGGTTGAATTTGTCGGCAATCCGGCCCGCTCCCCCATCTGGTCCTTCGGCCTGAAACCCAAAGGCGCGTCTTTTGAACTGGACGGCGAACAAGAAGTCCTGAGCGGCATTCTGCCCACCGGCATTCAATTCGGTCCCGACGGCGCCTTGTATGTCGCCGACTGGGTAAATGGTTGGAATACAAAGGATTATGGGCGTGTCTGGAAACTGGATGTCACGCAGAAAACGAATGACCTGGCAGTAATCAGGCAGGAAACGCAGCGGTTGATGCAACTCGATTACCCCCGTTTATCACTTGAATTGTTGTACGCCCTGCTTTTCAACGACGATCTGCGGATTCGAAAAAAAGCACAGTTCGAACTGGTCGGCAGGCGCGAAAAAGGGCTGCCCTGGTTGCAAAAAGCCATTGCTCAAAAAGACAATCAACTGGCGCGGATCCATGGGATTTGGGGGGTCGGGCAGTTGACACGCAAAGACAAATCATTGGCAACAGTATTGAAGCCGCTGTTGAAAGACACAGATCCCGAAATCATCGTACAAACCCTTAAGGTTCTAGGCGATGCGGAAATCATGGGCATCAGCGATGATTTGATTTCCTTGTTGAACAGCCCCGTTCCGCGCATCCGATTTTATGCTGCGGAAGCACTCGGGCAGGTAGCGGAACGCAAAGCATTCGAGCCATTGGTCAGGATGCTGGAGGTGAACAACGACGCGGATGTGTACCTCCGTCATGCAGCAGTGCTGGCTTTATCGAGAATCGGCCAGGCAGAGTCCGTTGCAGCGCTATCCAATCATCCCAGCAAGGCTGTGCGCATCGCCGCGGTTTTGGTGTTAAGAAGGTTGGAAAATGAACAAATCGCCCGTTTTTTGAACGATCCAGACGAATATATCGCTACCGAAGCCGCCAGAGGGATCAATGACGATCTGTCCATACCGGCAGCCTTGCCGGCGCTGGCCGACATGCTAAAAGAAAGCAGACCACATTCGGAGGCCATGCTGCGGCGCGCCATCAACGCAGCGTTGCGGATCGGCGGCGAAAAACAACTGGACATGCTGCTGGTATTTTCCAAAAGAAAAGACCTGACGCCTGCCATAAAAGCGGAAGCGCTGGCTGCGCTGGGCACCTGGGCGAATCCTTCAGTGCTGGACCGTGTGGACGGGCGCTTCCGGGGTGCGCAAAAACGGGATGCGGAAGTGGTGCGGGCATTGGTTCGGCCGCATATTGCAGGTTTTTTACAGGAAGCTGATTCGGAAACACTGATCGCTGTGGCAGGAATGCTGACCCATTTAAAAATGATGGATTTCAACGAGCAACTGGCGAAAATATACCATGAAACCACTGACAATAAGGTAAAAATGGCCGTTTTGCCCGCGCTGGATCAACTGAAATACCGGAATATTGCCGCCATCATCAAAAACGGAATGGAGGATACCGATCCCGATGTTCGCACCGTAGCGCTCGGTTTATTGAACGACAGCAACGTAAATCAGGACAATATACAGGCCATCGTAAACACCATCTTTTCAAAAGGCAGCACCCGGGAACAACAGCAACTGCTCGTCGTTTTGGGCAAATTATCGCCTGCAAAAACGACAAGCATTTTAAGCGATTTAACGGCCAAAATGCGCGACCGCCAACTTTCGCCGGATTTGATGCTGGAATTGACGGAAGCGGTAGAAGCCAATGGGCTGGAAAGCCTGAAAGCGCAACTGGCAGCCATACAGCCCGACAATTCGATGATAGACACGTATGCGGAAGCGCTTTATGGCGGAAATATCGAGGCAGGGCGGGACATTTTTTACTACAACTCCACAGCACAGTGCATGCGTTGCCATACCATAGGCACGGACGGCGGAACAGTTGGGCCGCAATTGGCACATATCGGCAGCGTGTTGAACCGCGAGCAAATTTTACAGGCGCTGGTCGAACCCGGCGCCCGACTTGCTCCGGGATACGGCAGCGTGGCACTCACGCTCAAAGACGGGCAGCAGGTGTACGGGATATTGAGCCAGGAAACGGACGAATCATTGACCATCACTACTTCCGATGCGGAACCCCTACATATTGCAGTTGCCAGGATAGCAAAAAGAGAAAACCTGCCGTCGAGTATGCCTCCGATGGGCGAAACACTTTCCAAAAGAGAGATTAGAGATTTGGTGGCATTTCTGGTTACTCTTGAAAAATAATTTCGGATTGTATTCATCTGCCTAAGCACCAGAACTTTCTTGCATATTCCACCTTAGAACTTTTTACAATAGAAATAAAATTGAAATGTTACATATCAGCCTGGCAAAACAAATGCTTTCTAAAGGAAATCTTGAAGGAGCCATTACAATTTTGCTAAATTCTTCCTTAAGTAATAAATCAGATGAGACCATTATTGTCTCTTCTAATTTTAACAGATTGAAGCAGCAGTCTATAATTGGCCTGATCGACAACAAAGAGCGCATTCTACATGAAAATAAAATTAGTTCTGCACTACTGGATATTATTAAAGGAGTAGAGTTGAACAATTCCTTCAACAGGTCCGACGAACTTCCCATAGAAGTAAAAAATGCAATAGCGATCAGTGAAAAACTCAAGGATTCATTAATGAGTTTCAATGTCGGAGATCAGGTAAAAGACGACTTGTTTATCCAGTCTCCCTACTATGTGGATGGAAATGAAAGTGAGATAAGACGGGATTTTTTTAAATTTATTGACGAATGGCTCTATGATAATGATGAGTCAGTTAACCTGATCGTTTTAGGCGAGAGAGGGTTAGGTAAATCTACCTCTCTTAAACATTATGCCAATAAATTGGCTACGCTTGACAAAACTTATCAGACTGAAGGCCAAAAACAATATTTTCCTGTTTACGTACCATTAAGTAACCTGATAAAAAAGATGGATCCTTCCTATGGATTTGATCTTTATATATGCAATTATGCTGCCACTTCACTATCTATGGATCTGGCACTTTTTGATAAAATATTATCTACAGGGAATATTCTTTTCATTTTGGATGGACTTGATGAAATCGGTTTCGCTTCCAGTCAGGAGACAAAAGTCATGGCCTTCCGTTCGATAAAAAAATTCATATCAGATTATTTTTCAAATAAGTTCATTTTCGCAGGCAGACCTCATTTTTTTCAATCTGATCTGGAAAGGAATGTCATCCTGGGTGTAAAGAAAAACCGATTCATAAAAATTGAAGGAGAGTCATTCTTCAAGGAAATACACCTGTCTCATTTATTTGAGAGCGACATCAAATCCTACTTTGAAGTATATTTCGGCGGCTCGGATGTTTATTTATCTAAATTTAACATTGTTAAACACAACCAATTTCTTTATGAACTTTGCAAATACCCATTCTACCTGAATATCGTGTGTTTAATTATCGGAAACGATCAAAATGATTTTGAAATACAGAAAGTAAGCGATAAATTTGATTTATTTGAAGAATACGTCGAAAGTTGGTATGATTGGCAAAATATTAAAAATATCGACCTTGACATACCCTTGAACAATGAAGACAGAAAAGCAATTTTAAATGCTTTTTTTATTGCCGTTTCTATTAAAATCTATAAATCAAGACAACTATCCTATGAATTTCTGGAAAAGAAAGGAAAAAGTGTTGAAGTTAAAAAAACAGACCTTAGTGAAATTTTGGGGAACATACTTAAACAAAACAATTACAGCATTAGTCCGTCCCAGGTTGACATACTGTTGTCAGAGATTACAACCTCCTATTTTCTTGTACTGAAAGGAGAATCCTATCATTTTATACATGAACTGTTCGTTGAATATTTTGTCACCAAACACTTGTTAGCGGTATTCCATGAGCGTAAATTTAATGATGAAATTTTTAAAAATACCGAATGGAGTAATACCATCATTGAAATGGGCCAACAAAAAATAAGGGCCTTGCTTGAACCGTTTCAAAGCCCAACTCTGCTGCCTTTTCGACATGGCCGGCAAAAAGGCTGGTTCCTTACCAAGTACTTTACAGGTATTAGATATGTATTAATGAAATTGGTAGACATATTCTATTTCCTTACAACCAATAATATTATTGTCAGTACAATTATTTTCCTCTTAATATTTTTAACTGGCTACCCATGGGTATTCTCTACCATTTTTATAATATTCAACCTTTACCTGCTTTTTTTTATGACAAAAAAGCAACAAATATGGAATTATATTTACCGAAGGATTGCCCAGGAAAGGAAAAATAAGTACAATTTTTTTGTTAAAGCATACAACCTGGATTTTACGCTGGGAATATTATCCATTAGCAATAAAAACATAGACCTGATCATGAATCTTTTTGATTCATACACTATGTTTCCCACACTACATGAGGTAACTTTTAATAAAATAATTATTTTCAAACATAATGTAATCAATACATATTTTAAAAACTTTAGCATGCAACGTGCATCCGCGATAACTTCAAATATATATGATTGCACGCTGGAAAACGTGGATTTTTCAGGCACTTCATTTTATATGGTCGATTTCGAAAATTGCTTTATGAAAAACACAGATTTTTCAAACTGCAAGTATAGCGCTTACATTTTCAACAACCTGGCAATAATACGTGTACTCCTTTCTTATTTAGGGTTAATAAAAAAAAGCAATAACCCTTCGATGTACCTGATTAATTTACAAAAAATAAACCTTGAAAATTTTGACACGCCAACCCTATCGAGCCTGAAAAAGTTTTCCGAAAAAAACAAGCTGGTTTTTGGAAAGCATATTCTGGTCAGCAATGAGGTTAGCAAAGCACTCGATACGCTTTAATAAAACAAAAACCATGGTAAACAGATTAAAAAAAACGCTTAAATTCTTTACCCTTGCGGTTGCGTCAATGGCAACTTTGCTAGTACTATACTTAATTTTAAATAATAACTCCGTAGAAAACACTTTTGATGGCACTCAAATTTTCGTTGTGAAAAACTATGCAGATAGCCTTGAGCGTGCCAACTACAATGATCTACTGAAAGAGTTTGGAAATCATAAAAAACTGCCCAGGGGCTTCGAATTACAAGCCTTGATTGCATTGTCCCACTATCCTGAATTAAAAAATACCAACATCAAGTTCGAACTTGTGGATGTAGAAGGATCTTTGTACTCCCAACCGGAAGCAAAATCGTTGTTATCTCCGGGAAGCGAAAGAACATATATCGTACTTATTGACACCATAAAAAATGGCAATCTATCAACCTTAACTCTTCTGAAAAACCTGCCATTTAATGCTCAGATTGGAGTCCTTAGTCACGAACTGGCTCATACGAGTTATTATTTAAATAAATCATCTCTTTATTTACTAGGCGATATGATCAGGTATGGATGTTCATCCTCCTATGAAAAAAAGTTTGAAAACGAAACCGAGCAAAGGGTAATAGATCACGGCGCAGGTTTTCAATTGCTGGCATGGAGTAATTTTCAGTACGAGGTAAAAATCAGGGAGAAGAAAGGGCACCTTTACTTTTCCCCCGAAAAAATTAAAGATATTTTACAAAATAACCACCATTATATAGCACTTTGGAATACTAAAGATGAATAGATGAAGACGGAGCCCCGTTCTGTAGTCCGAACGGGGCTCCGCCATATTACTTCGCATTCAAATCCACACCCGCATAAAAACCCAGGTCGCGGTCCTGCAAACACTTGACCCAAAAAGCAATTTGTCCGGTATGGTAGGAATAGTGCTCCGTCACATGAATGATAATTCCAATACCCGACAACTGAAAGCCCTGCACCCGGCGCACCCGCAGCAATTCTGCCGGGTCCATCCCGCGCATGCAGGCTTTAGCCTCTTCTACAGTGCCGGCCAACCGCTCCAGCAATTCCTGTTTGCCGGGCCCGTTGCGGGCTGCAAATTCGGCATCCCGTACCCGTACATCTTCCGCACCGCTGAGGCTCGAAATGGCGTATTGCCGGATATTTCCGCATAAATGCAAGATGAGGTTGCCGATGCTGTTGGATGCGTTGTTGGGGCGCTGCCAGATAGCGTCCTCCTGTAAAGTTTCCAGGCAAAGTTTGATCCGGTGGGTGCTTTCATCCATCCGGAAAATGGATTGGTTGATAAATTCAATGGCGAGTTCTTTTTCCATCCTGCAATTGTTGTGTGGCCCAAAGGTAAAAGCAGAATTACGCCTGTGGTGATATAAATCATTTCCCTTGGTTACAAATATCATTTTCTGGTTTTGTGCCCCGTGTAACCTTTGCGGAATGCTCCATTCCCATCCGGAGCACGCCCTTTTTCCACCACTATTTACAGCAAAACGATATGTTTTACCATCGGCTTGGCAAAATCCCACACAAGCGGCACGTTCAATTCCGACAAGAAAACAATGGCAGCCTGTATGCCGAAGAATTGGTCGGTACGCAAGGTTTTTCGGGCGTTTCTGCCCTGGTCTACCACCTGCATCCGCCGACGATCGTCAAATACAAAGGTGAAGCATACGATGTGTCGCCTGCCATTGCCATCGAAAAAAACCTGGAAGCGCTTAGTTTTCAGGGCTTTGAATTGCCGGAAAATGACAACTACCTGGAAAGCAGGACGACACTTTTTGTCAACAATGACCTGCATGTAGGCCTGGCGGCGCCGATCAACGGGACCCAGGACTACTTTTTTAAAAATGCCGACGCAGATGAAATCCTGTTTGTGCACAAGGGCAGCGGCGTCCTGAAAACTGCATTCGGGATCATTTATTTTGGCTACGGCGATTACCTCGTGATTCCCCGCGGTACCATTTACCAAATCGAGTTCGATGCGCCGGACAACCGTTTGCTGGTCATGGAGTCCTTCAGCCCGGTGCGCACGCCGGAGCGGTACCGCAACCGATACGGACAACTGCTGGAGCACTCGCCGTTTTGTGAACGCGATTTCAAACTGCCGCAGGACCTGGAAACCTTTGACGAACGCGGAGAATTTGAAGTGCTGATCAAAAAGCAGGGTATGATTTACCCATACGTGTATGCCACACACCCCTTCGATGTCGTGGGCTGGGACGGCTACCTGTACCCTTACGGTTTTTCCATTTTTGATTTCGAACCGATCACCGGCCGCGTGCATATGCCTCCGCCTATTCACCAACAGTTTGAAGCCGACGGTTTTGTGGTCTGTTCTTTTGTGCCGCGTTTGTACGACTACCACCCGCAAGCCATTCCCGCGCCCTACCACCACAGTAATATCGATTCCGACGAAATACTCTACTACGTCGATGGTGATTTTATGAGCCGCAACAACATACAAAAAGGCCAGTTGACGCTGCACCCGGCCGGTATCCCGCATGGCCCGCACCCCGGAGCCATCGAACGCAGCATCGGCAAAAAATCAACGGAAGAACTGGCCGTGATGATCGATCCGTTCCGTCCGATGAAGATTACAAAAGCCGCTTTACAACTGAATGTAGAAGATTACTACCAATCGTGGATGACTGAAAAATAGTCGATGAACAGGTAAACCGCTCTTTTCACCCATTGCCGGCCATCTGGCAAAAACATCCATCAACATGACAAATCTTACGGGTATTACCGACTATAAATACGGCCTCGAAAAAATATTCCCTCAGGCCGAAGATTTCCTGCCCCTGCTCGGCACCGATTATGTCGAACTGTACGTGGGCAATGCCAAACAGGCGGCGCATTATTACAAAACAGCCTTCGGGTTTCAGTCGCTGGCTTATGCCGGACTGGAAACGGGCGTGCGCGACCGGACCTCTTATGTACTGAAACAAGGCAAAATCAGGCTCGTCCTGACCACGCCGCTGACCTCGCACAGCCCCATTGCCGAACACCTGAAAAAACACGGCGACGCGGTAAAAGTCATCGCGCTTTGGGTGGACGACGCCCGCGACGCCTTCCGTCAAACTGTCGACCGGGGTGCAACGCCTTACCTGGAACCGACCGTGGAAAAAGACGAATTCGGCGAAGTGGTGCGTTCCGGCATCCATACCTACGGCGATACGGTGCATATTTTTGTGGAGAGGAAAAATTATAAAGGTGTATTCCTGCCCGGTTTTGAAAAATGGGAATCCGCATACAATCCGCCCGCTACCGGACTGCTGTACATCGACCATATGGTGGGCAATGTCGGCTGGGGGCAAATGCATTTCTGGGCGCAGTTTTACCACGATGTGATGGGCTTCGCCAACCTGATTTCATTTGACGACAAGGATATTTCCACCGAATATTCCGCACTGATGAGCAAGGTGATGACCAATGGCAACGGACGCATCAAATTCCCGATCAACGAACCTGCAGAGGGTTTGAAAAAATCGCAAATCGAGGAATTTATCGAATTTTTTGAAGGCCCAGGCTGCCAGCATATTGCCGTGGCGACCAATGATATTGTGTTCACAATCAGGGAGATGCGCAACCGAGGCGTGGAATTCCTGCACGTTCCGGGCAATTATTACGACACCGTGTCGAACCGGGTCGGCACCATTGACGAAGAACTGGAAACGCTTAAGGAACTGGGGATTATGGTGGACCGCGACGACGAGGGGTACCTGCTCCAGATTTTTACCAAACCCGTGGAAGACCGGCCTACCATGTTTTTTGAAATTATTCAGCGCAAAGGAGCGAAGTCTTTTGGAAAAGGAAATTTCCAGGCGCTTTTTGAAAGCATCGAGGCCGAACAGGCGCGGCGCGGAACCCTGTAAAAATATTGCTTCTACACGTGCGTATCAGACTGACTAAAATTTTCAATTTTGAAATGGCCCATGCCCTGCCGGGTTACGATGGTTTGTGCAGGCACATTCACGGACATTCCTTTAACCTCGAGGTTTGTGTTATCGGCGAGCCGCTGCAACAGCCCGGTCACCCGAAAAACGGCATGGTGATGGATTTTAAAACCCTGAAAGGTATTGTGCAGGAAGCATTTGTGGGCAGGTTCGACCATGCGCTGGTGTTGCCGGAAACGGTTGCGCCCGAAGTGCTGGAACTGCTGCAAAAGCAGTTTGGCCGGGTGCTCGCCCTACCCTTCCAGCCCACCTGTGAAAACCTGATTGCTATATGCGTCCAAGACTTGCGTGATGCCATGCCGCCGGGCGTGGAACTGTGCCGCATACGGCTTTCTGAAACGACAACTTCCTACGCTGAGTGGTACAAAGAAGATGAAAAGAAAATTTTAACTGAGTAAAATACAATTCGGGCATTTGAGTATTAATACGGATAACCAATAACGAATAACAAATTTCAACAAACAACTCAACCGCTATGCTTAAACTCATTCCAATCGATCGCCGGACGGGTCTGACCCGGGATGAATTTATTGAAAACTACCTGAAACCGCGCAAACCCGTTGTTTTTACGGATTTATCCAAAAACTGGCCGGCCGTCCATAAATGGACCTTCGAGTACATGATTGAACATTTCGGCGACCTGGACGTGCCGATCGTGGACCCGAATTACCACAAACCGGGCGCTAACTATATGAAAAGTAACCTGACGATGAAATTTGGGGAATACCTCAAAACGATTCAGCAGGGGCCGTCCAAACTCCGTATTTTCCTGTGGAATATCATGGAGCACGCCAACGGGCTCGCCGCCGATGTATCGTTGCCGACGATCTGCGACGGCTGGGCGGATAAATACCCGTTCATGTTTTTTGGAGGTGCAGGAGCGGTGACGGGCACGCACTACGATATCGATTGCTCGCATGTGTTCCATACCCATTTCCTTACACGCAAGCACATTGTGCTGTTCAGTCCTGAGCAGGGCCCGTACCTGTACCAGCATCCATTCACGGTGCAAAGCCCGGTTAATCCGCTGCAACCGGATTATGAAAAATACCCTGCCCTGGAAAACCTGACGGGTTATGAAACCATACTGACCCACGGTGAGACGCTGTTCATCCCCGCCCTTTGGTGGCATTACATCGTTTACATGGAAGCCGGTTTTTCCCTGAGCCAACGCTCCATCGACAACCCGCTCACCATGACAAGGGGCCTGTTCAATATCGCCCGGCATTTTGTTGTCGATAAAGGCATGAATGCGCTGGTCGGTCCGGGCTGGAAAGAATGGAAAGAAAAAGAATCATACAAACGCGCCGAAAAAGCGCGCGCATCTCAATAATATCACACGTTTTGCACAAACAACAGACAACAATGCTGCCACCGAACAATACTATTTACCAGCAACTTCCAGCCATTGTAAGCCGTTATCAATTGCCCGACAGCCGGAAAGCAACGATCCAGGTACTCAATTCCTTTTTGCCTTTCCTGGCGATCTGGGTAGCGATGTACCTGCTCAGCGGTATTTCCCTCTGGCTTACTTTTTCGCTTGCCATCGTCAATGCTTTCTTTCTGGTGCGGATTTTTATCATCCAGCACGACTGCGGCCACCAGTCGTTTACAGCTTCCAGGAAGGCAAATAACCTGATCGGGGCAATCAGCAGTTTTCTGACTTTTATCCCTTACAAATACTGGGCAAAAAACCACAACTACCACCACGGCCACAACGGCATGCTGGGGGAACACCGCGACCTGGGGGATATTAACACGCTGACTGTCAAGGAGTTTCGCGAGTTAAGCCGTTTCCAGCAATTCAAATACATGCTGTTCCGCAGCGCGCCGGTGTTGTTTGTAATAGGTCCGCTGGTGTATATTTTTTACAACAATCGCTTCCCGATTGTACGGATGAAAGGCTGGGAATTGGCCAATCGGTCCTTGTTGTGGAACAACCTTTTTCTGCTGGTCATACACTCTGCTTTGATCTTTTTCCTCGGCTGGCAGGCGTTTTTACTGGTGCACTTCCCCATTCTCGTGGCATTCGGAACCATTGCCATCTGGTTTTTTTACGTACAGCACCAGCACGAATACACCTACAAAGCCTGGAAGGAGAAATGGGATAACCTGCGCGCCTCTATTCAGGGCAGTTCGTATTACAAACTGCCGCGCCTGTTTCACTGGTTGTCGGGCAACATCGGTTACCACCACATCCACCACCTGAATTCACTCGTACCGAATTACGAACTCGCGCGCTGCCACCACGAAAACCCGGTTTTTGACCAGGTGG
>JADLCC010000115.1 GCA_020847425.1 Saprospiraceae bacterium | reverse complement strand
TGAAGTCGTAAAGGTGGTGAAAAAGACATCGTTTTGCAATACTTGCAAATAGCGTTGTTTTTGTTGGCCCATTTGTTGGTATGAATGATTTTCAACGGCATATATTTGCCGCCCCGTCCAGAGCGAGTTCGGGAATTAGTTTTTTCGCGCCAAAACGATTGATGCATGGAGCCTACGAATATCAAAGACCCGGAGTATTTTCACAAAGTGGTGGATTGCCAATATGCTTGTCCTGCACATACGCCGGTACCACATTATATACGCCTGATTGCTGCCGAACGTTATTCGGAAGCCTATATGGTCAACTGGGAATCGAATGTTTTCCCGGGTGTGCTGGGTCGCACTTGCGATCGCCCCTGCGAACCTGCCTGCCGACGCGTCAGGGTAGAGGAAAAACCTGTGGCCATTTGCAGGCTCAAGCGGGTAGCCGCCGATAACAAAGGCGATGTGAAACAATACATGCCGCAGGGACCATTTGCGCCCAATGGCAAAAAAATCGCCCTCATCGGCGCGGGGCCTGCTGCACTGACGGTTGCGCGCGACCTTGCTCCACTGGGTTACGAACTTCATATTTATGATGAATTGCCCAAAGGCGGCGGCATGATGCGCAGCCAGATTCCTTCTTTCCGCCTGCCGATGGAAGTGCTGGATGAAGAGGTGAATTTTATCCTCGACCTCGGTATTCACCAGCATTTCAACACTTATGTGTCCAGCATGCGTGAAGTGCTGAGTAAGGACTACGACGCCATTTTTGTGGGCACCGGAGCGCCACGCGGCCGGGCACTGACCGACCTTCCGGGTTATGAAGAAGTGAAAGCCAATGTGCATGTCGGCATCGACTGGTTGTCGAGTGTCGCTTTTGAACATACTGAAAAAATCGGCCGCCGGGTACTGGTACTGGGCGGCGGCAATACGGCTATGGACTGTTGCCGGACCTCCCGCCGTTTGGGTGGCGAAGAGGTGAAAGTGGTGGTGCGCAGCCCATTTGCCGAAATGAAGGCCAGCCCATGGGAAATCGAGGACGCACAGCGGGAAGGCATTCCGTTTTACAACAACCACGTTCCCAAAGCATTTGTAGCAGAAAACGGCAAATTGTGCGGCATGACCTTTACCAAAGTGGAACCGGTTGTGGATGAAAACGGCAAACGGAAAATGGTACCGACCGGTGAACCCGATGTGTTTTTTGAAGCCGACGACGTACTTGTTGCGATCGGTCAGGAAAACAGTTTTCCCTGGATTGAACGCGACCTTGGTCTCGATTTCGACCGCTGGGATTTGCCTGTGCTGGACCCGGTGACACACCAGTCGACGCTGCCGAATGTCTTTTTTGGCGGTGATGCGGCGTTTGGACCTAAAAACGTCATTACTGCGGTAGCGCACGGCCACCAGGCTGCTGTTTCCATCGATATTTTTTGTACCGGGAAAAACCTGCACAAAGACCGCCCCGATCCGATGACCAACCTCGTGAGCCAGAAAATGGGCATCCACGAATGGAGTTACCACAGCCAGGTAACGGATGACCACCGTTTTGCCGTACCACACGCCGATAACGCGCTGGCTTTAAAAGACCGGAAACTCGAAGTGGAACTCGGTTTTGACCCCGCAACAGGTTTCAAGGAAGCACAACGCTGCCTGAACTGCGATATTCAAACTGTTTTTTCCGAATCGCTTTGTATCGAATGTGATGCCTGTGTGGACATTTGCCCGACGGATTGCATCACTTTCACCGTGAACGGAGAAGAAGAAGACCTGCGTACCCGCTTGTCCGCTCCGGCAAACAACCTGACTCAGGATCTGTATGTCTCCGACGTACTCAAAACCGGCCGGGTGATGCTCAAGGATGAGAATGTTTGCCTGCACTGCGGACTGTGCGCCGAACGTTGCCCGACGGCTGCCTGGGATATGAAAAAGTACTTATACAGCGTTACCAAAGCGGGACATCAGTGTTTTAGTGAGTTGTGAATCGTGAGTAGTGAATCGTGAGTAGTGAGTTGTGAGTTGTGAGTGGGATTTTGATAATCTCATAAACCCCGTCAACGATAAACCTGTAAATAAAAATCCTAAGTAAGTGTGCAAAATCAGTTTTGCTAAATTATTTTTTTGCAAATGCTTGATTATCAACACGAATAACGAATAACGAATAACGAATAACGAATAACGAATAACGAATAACGAATAACGAATAACGAATAACGAATAACTACTTAACCCATAAGCAACTACACCAGGCTGAATATGACAGCGATGAATATAAATAAACTTCTTCGGTACCTGGGCATTTTGTCCATTATCCTGATCAACGTCGGTTGTGACCAGGTGTCGAAACATTATGTCAGAAACAACCTGGAATACCATGAGCGGATTCCGCTGGTGGAAGATCATGTGGTGCTGACCAAAGTGGAAAATTCCGGCGCTTTTCTGAGCCTCGGCGATTCGCTGCCACTACTTAGCAAACAAATACTGCTGTTTTTATTGCCCAGTGCAGCACTGCTGATCATGTTGTTTTGGCTGATGCTCCATATCGGCATGCAGAAACGGATGCTTTTTGCATTGTCCTGCATTATCGGAGGCGGAGCGGGCAATATTTACGACCGGATCGCTTATGGTTCGGTGACTGACTTCCTTTACATTCATTATGGCCTTTTTAAGACCGGTATTTTTAATGCGGCAGATGTTTCCATTATGTTCGGAACATTTTTCCTGATTGGTTCCTATTTAATAACTGCCTCAAAAGACCTGTTACGTACCTGAATATCATGCAGCAACTTTCAGCAATCAACGATTTAGTCATCCGGTTTGCCAATGTGAACGGCACCGGTTCCGCCAGCGCGAACAATATGTTTGCCAAATCCATTTTTAGAATGGGTTTGCCGGTCACGCCTAAAAACATTTTCCCGTCCAATATTCAGGGCCTGCCAACCTGGTATGAGGTGCGCGTGAACGAACATGGTTACCTGGGCCGCCGCGCCGGCGTGGATATTCTGGTCAGTGTCAATCCGCAGAGTATGGCGAAGGACGTGGCATCCGTTCGCCCTTCGGGTTATTTTATTTACGACAATACCCGTGAAATAGATAAAAATCTGATTCGGGAAGACATTCACTATATCGGTGTCCCGATGATCGAATTGTGCCGGCAACATTTTACAACCGACACGCGTTCGCACCAGTTGCTGAAAAATATGATCTACGTCGGCGCGCTGGTAGCGCTGCTGGATATAGAAGTGGAAGTGGTAAAAGGACTGATTGCCGATCAGTTTCGCAAAAAGGAAAAACTCATTCCACCGAATTACCAGGCACTCGAACTGGGGATTCAATACATCAAAGACCACTACACCTACCCGCTGGGTTTGCGCCTGGAACGTCGCAATCTGATTGGTGAAAGCATCCTGATAGATGGCAATACGGCCTGCGGACTGGGTGCAGTTTATGCCGGCGCTACAGTAGCGGCCTGGTACCCCATCACACCTTCTACTTCCGTGGTGAGCGCTTTTGAAAAATACGTCAAACGCCTCCGCAAAGACGAGGAAACGGGGAAAAACAAATACGCCGTCGTTCAGGCGGAAGACGAACTGGCCGCAATCGGCATGGTAATCGGCGCCAATTGGAACGGCGCACGGGCTTTTACCGCAACCAGCGGTCCGGGCCTTTCACTCATGAGTGAGTTTCTGGGACTGGCCTATTTTGCTGAAATTCCGCTCGTGCTGATCGATGTGCAACGCACCGGCCCCTCTACCGGTATGCCTACCCGCACACAACAGTCGGACCTGACTTCCGCGTTTTACGCTTCCCACGGCGATACCAAACAAGTGTTGTTGTTCCCGTCCACACCGAAAGAATGTTTCGACTTTACTGCCGACGCTTTCGACCTGGCGGAACGGCTGCAAACGCCCATCCTCATCATGACCGACCTCGATCTCGGTATGAACGACCATATGTCGCCGCCTTTCCAATGGGATGACAAACGGCTATACGACCGCGGCAAAGTGCTCAGTGCCAGTGATTTGGAAGGTCTTGAGCGATTCGGTCGCTATGAAGACGTCGATGGAGACGGCATTCCGTACCGCACCATACCCGGTACGCATCCGACGAAAGGCTCCTACTTCACACGCGGCACTTCCCGCAATGAAATGGCACAGTATACCGAGGACAGCGAACCATATGTGCGCAATATGGATCGGCTGGTCAAAAAATGGAATGAAGCCAAATCGCATGTGCCTGCTCCTGAATTTTACCAGGAAAAAGACAAAGGCAAACAGGGTATGATCTTTTTCGGCACCTCCACTTATGCAGCGCTTGAAGCGCTGGATCAACTGGAAGCAGCGGGCGTGCCGATGGATGCCATGCGGATCCGCTCAACGCCGTTTTCTGACGAGGTGCGCGACTTTATCGGGCGCCATAAAACGGTATACGTAGTGGAGCAAAACCGGGATGCGCAAATGCGCTCCATTTTGGTCAACGAACTCGACGTAGATCCGTTTAAACTGGTTCCGGTGCTGAACTATGATGGGATGCCCATTACTGCCGAAGCGATAACCAAACAAGTGAGCCGTACGCTGCAAAGCGCCTCCAATGGTAAGGCGTATGCTGATCCGCAACACTCTTAACTGAAAAGACAACCAATTCAATTAAAATCAAACAGATTGATTTTGTTGTAAATACTTGATTATCAGCACTGATAACCAATAACTAATAACAGATAACTTCTTATGTCATTCATACGTCCTGTTTTCAGACACCCTGAATCACCCAAAAATGACCTGGGGTATACGCGCCAGTATTACGAAGGTGCTTTGTCTACACTTTGTGCCGGTTGCGGACACGATTCGATCAGCGGCGCGATCATACAGGCTTGTTTCGAACTGAATATCGAGCCGCACCGTGTGGCGAAATTGTCGGGGATCGGCTGTTCTTCTAAAACGCCGGCGTACTATCTGGGCAATTCGCACGGCTTCAATTCCGTACACGGTCGTATGCCTTCGGTAACAACAGGCGCGAGCCTGGCCAACCGGAAACTGCTGTACCTCGGTGTTTCCGGCGACGGCGACACGGCTTCCATCGGTATGGGGCAGTTTGTGCATGTGATTCGCCGCAACCTGAATATGGTGTACATCGTGATGAATAACGGCTGCTACGGCCTCACCAAAGGGCAGGATTCTGCCACGGCGGATTTCGGCTCTATCAATAAAAGCGGTTCGGCAAACCTGTTCCAAAATATTGACCTGGTGGGACTTGCGCTCGAACTGGGCGCAACGTTTGTCGGGCGCAGTTTTTCCGGCGACAAAGGCCATCTGGTGCCTATGATCAAAGCCGCGATGGCGCACAACGGTTTTGCATTTATCGATGTGATTTCACCTTGCGTGACGTTTAATAATAATGTCGGATCGACCAAATCCTACGACTACGTGCGTGCACATATGGAGGCTACTTCCGCCATCGACCTGGTACCTGAAAAAGAGGAAATTACCACCAGTTATGCGGAAGGCAGTACCAAACTGATCGAAATGCACGATCATTCCATGATAGAACTGCACAAACTCGCCGAAGGCTGGGATCCCACCGATCAGCACTCGGCAGTTCAAAAACTACAGGAATCGCGCAACAAAGGGGAAATTCTTACCGGCCTGATTTATGTGGATACGGAAAGCAAAGACCTGCACGATTTGATCGAAACGGTTCCTCAACCACTCAACACGCTTACAGAACAGGATCTGTGCCCGGGCAGCGGGACGCTGGAGCGGATTAACGGGGAATTCAGATAGGAATGAGGATTGAGGGATGAGGAATGGCCGAACGTGATGTCGAACATCACGTTCGGCCATTCCTCAATCCTCATTCCTGATAAAGTTCCACTTTCCCGAATTCCACCTCCGAGCCCTCAGCCTGCAGGGCAATCTGGCCTTTACTGGCCGTACAATTGGTTCCGTGGTTGACCAACGTTTCGTTGACCCAGACCTTCACTTCATTGCCCAGGCATTCAATGACCATGGTATTCCATTCTCCGAGCGGTTTTTCGGAGCCGTCGGTCAGGTTGACGATGCGGCGTTCCTTTCCTTCACTGGTTCCCCAGTTTTCTTTCGGGCCGCGCCTTTTTTCCATATCAGGCACAGTAATGTCTTCCCGGATGCACCAGAAATCGCCGGCGTCCCGGTGCTGCATTTGCACTTCCAGCGACTGCGGGAACATGCTGTACAGTGCGCGGGGTGTGGAGGCGTGGATGAGTACGCCGCAATTGCCGGGCGCTGCGGAAAAACGGTATTGCACTTCGAGCCGGTAATTCTGGTATATCTCGTTGGTAATCAGGTGCCCTTTGGGATTGCCCAGGCTCACCAGAAGCCCGTTTCTTACGATAAAAGGGTTTTGGGCATCGGGATTTTTATCCATTTCCGGCACATCGACGTGCCAGCCGGCGAGGTCTTTGCCGTTGAACAGGTGGATTGTGGAATCTGATTTGTGTAGTTGGTTCTCAATTTTATCAGACGGCGCAGGGGTCGTCCGGTATGCGCAACTTGCGGTGGAAGCAACTGCCCAAATGCAGCATACCAATGCTGGAAGGTTTTGTATGGATTTCATTACTTGTCTGTCTAATGGGTTAAATGTATAAAAATTGCGTTGAAATCGCCGGCTTTTAGTGGTGGCATGGGATGGAGGACTGGAGGTATATTATTTTTCGTCCGAAAAATAATATACCTCCAGTCCTCC
>JADLCC010000114.1 GCA_020847425.1 Saprospiraceae bacterium | reverse complement strand
TGTAAAAGAACCCGTTTCGGATAAGTCCTGGCGGTACACGAAAACAAAGGGCGGCCACCTGTACACCAGCAGTTTTGGAAGTGTTACCATCCTGGAACATCCCTGGAAACTGGAATTTCGCGATGCCACGGGGCGCCTGCTGACTTCCACCCGCAATATGACAGATGTGGGAAAATCTTTTTACCCGACCCTGCCGTTTTCATTCGTGCGCCGCTCGACCGATTATTCGCGCAGCGTAGCGGCCGTTTTTTCGTTGTCGCCCGATGAAAAAATCTTCGGCTGTGGCGAGTCATTTACCAAACTGAACAAATACGGGCAAAAGGTAGTGCTGTGGACCGACGATGCCAACGGCGTGGAAAACACCGAAATTTATAAACCCATACCGTTTTTTATGAGCAGCAGAGGTTACGGCATGTTTATGCACACTTCCACGCCGATCACCTGCGATTTCGGGGCAACTTTCGGCGCCAGCAACGCCCTGATGATCGGCGACGAAGCGCTGGACCTTTTTGTATTTCTCGGCGATCCGAAAGATATCCTGGACGAGTACACCAACCTGACCGGCAAACCCGCCATGCCGCCGCTGTGGTCGTTCGGCCTCTGGATGAGCCGCATCACTTATTTTTCTGAAGAAGACGGTCGCCGGGTAGCCGCTTTGCTGCGCAAAAACCGCATTCCTTCCGATGTGATCCACTTCGACACCGGCTGGTTTGAAACGGACTGGCGCTGCAATTACGAATTTGCGCCGTCGCGTTTCAAAGACCCTACGGGCATGATCCGCGACCTGAAAACGCAGGGTTTCCGCACCTGCCTGTGGCAACTGCCCTATTTCGTGCCCAAAAACACGCTGTTCAATGAAATCATGAGCAAGGGCCTGGCCGTGAAAGACGCCAAAGGCAATTTGCCGTATGAGGATGCCGTGCTGGATTTTTCCAACCCGAATACCGTCAGTTGGTACCAGAACAAAATCGCCGGATTGCTGAAACTCGGTGTGGCCGTGATCAAAGTCGATTTTGGCGAAGCCGCGCCACCTACCGGGCTGTATGCGTCGGGCCGCACGGGTTTTTACGAACACAACCTGTACCCGCTGCGCTACAATAAAACGGTAGCCGACATCACGAAAAAGGAAACCGGCGAAACCATCATCTGGGCGCGCAGTGCCTGGGCAGGCAGCCAGCGTTACCCACTGCACTGGGGCGGCGACGCGGAAACCACCGACATGGGCATGGAAGCGCAACTGCGCGGCGGACTGTCGCTGGGGCTTTCAGGCTTCTCGTTCTGGAGCCACGACGTGGGCGGTTTTGTAAAAAGAACACCTGCCGAATTGTACAAACGCTGGCTCGGCATGGGTGTCCTCACTTCCCACACACGCTGCCACGGACAGGCGCCGAAAGAGCCCTGGGAATACGGCGAGGGTTTCCAGGACACCTTCCGCACGGCCATCGAATTGAAATACCGACTGATGCCTTACGTCTATGCGCAGTCGAAATACGCCACCGAAAAAGGACTACCGATGCTCCGGGCCTTGTTTGTGGAATACCCCGACGATCCGGGTTCCTGGCTGGTGGACAATGAATATTTGTTCGGTTCGGATATACTGGTTGCGCCGCTTTTTGAAGAAGGCGTGTACAGCCGAAATGTGTACCTACCGCCGGGACAATGGATTGATTATCAAAGCAAAAAAGTGTACTCCGCAGGCTGGCACAACATAGAAGCAGGCGCTGTTCCGGTGGTCATGCTGGTGCGCGACGGCGCGGTGATCCCGCACATTGCACTGGCGCAATCGACCAACGATATGGACTGGTCGAAACTGGAACTGGTGGTTTTTTCGGCGGATGGAACAGGCGGAAACGGGAAAGTTTGTTTGCCTGCCGACCAGCAATTGCATGATTTGACAGTGGTAAAAAAAGGGAAGGCTTTTGGATTGGTGAAAGATCCCTTGGGTGGGAAAGTGTCATGGGCGGTACGGGGATATAAATAAGAAATTCTGATTGGCACATGGATTTGATAGTTTAGGCATGGATTTTTTTAAACATATAATTTTTTAAACACATAGGCACATAGAACACATAGCGTAGAGTACTCTAAAAACTATGTTTTCTATGTGCCTATGTGTTTAAAAAATTATGTGTTTAAAAAAATCCGTGTCTCATCCATAAAATCCGTGTTCCATTATCCCCACCTAAAAGTGAAACCCATACCCAAAAAACACCGCTTTCATCCCGAACACACTAAAACCGGAGAGCACTACACCCAACAGAATCAGCAGGAAAGGCAGGTACACCAGTTTTTTCACAAAACGATTGTCCCAGTTGACATGGTGCAGCATCGGCAGCATCAGAAACGCGAGGCAGAGGCCCATAAATGAAATCTGGAACATGATGACGGCTGCCAGGCCGAACAACAAACCCGTTGCAATTTCAAAAGCCTGTACAAGATGCGTATCCGGGTGGCTCTTTCCCATAAATTGCTGCCAGCCGAAGCGCAGCCGGTCCAGCATGCCCTTTTTGCCGGTTTCATTTTTTTCTGCTGTTTGTTTAGCATCGCCGGTCACCAGAAAAATCGCTTTACCGGAAACAAAATACGTCAGCACACCGATACTCGACAAGGGCGTCAGCGCCGCGTACAATACCGTGCTGTGGCTCAGGAATTTGAAAAGTTTCCAGGGTTTGTTTGCCATGGCAATGATAAACGAGAGCACCGGTGCAAAAAACGTCATCAGGGTAATGAGGTAAAAATCCCAGTCGTATATCACCTGAAAACCCGGGGCCAGGGTTACCACAGGAAAGCGCAGTTCCTGCCCTCCGATGACAAAAGTTACGTCTTGTGCAAATCCAAAGAAATACGGCAGCAACAGGTTGGCATTCAGCATGAACACAAAGTACAGGAGCGTGAGCGGCAGGTTGAGTGTCGGGAACAGGATATCCAGTTTTTCGGTCCAGGTGATGTTTTTCGCGCGGAGCAACCAGTTCATTTTTTTGGACAGGAACTCCGAAGTGCCGCGTGTCCATTTCATGTGGCGGATGCGGAAGGCCCGGACGGAATCAGGGAAATCTTCGTAACAAACCACATTTTCCAGGAACCGGCCGCGGTACCCGTTTTCGCGGGCATGGATGGCAAAACCAAGGTCTTCGCTGACGATGTCCGGGAAACCGCCCATGTCTTCCCAGCATTTGCGGCGCAGCAGTGCGCCATGGCCCAGGAACATCACAAAACCGTAGTCGTTGCGCAGCGGCTGGCACCATTTCCAGTGGATGTCGATACCCACGCCCACGGAGTGCGACAATGCCGACTGGGATTCCGGATTCGCGCGGTGGTTGGCCTGTACAAACCCGCAGGAAGGATCGTTTTCCATCACTGCTACGGTTTTGGTCAGGAAATCGGCCGGCAGAATCTCATCGGCATCTGCAATAGCAAAGTAAGGTTCGGAAACAGCGACATTGGCCAGGCCGTGGTTCATATTGCCCGCTTTGAATGCCTTGCGGTCGGGGCGGCGCACCACCTGTACCAGTCCGGGATATTTTGAAGCAAATTGGTCCACCTGCATTTTACAACCCGCATCGGAGGAATCGTCGAGGATATACACCTTGTAGTTTGGGTAATCCTGCTCCACACAGGATTGTACGCTGGCTTCCACAAAGTCGTTGCAGGTGGTATACAAAATGGCAATCGGCGGATGGGTGGCAAGCGGCAGCGCAGCCAGTTGTTCCGTACCTTTTTTGGAAAAATAACGATAATACGCCGCAAAACCAATCACTGTAAGGTTATACACGCCATACAACCAGGCGAAGTCGATGAAAAAAATAAAGGTTGCCAGCGCGATCCAGCTCGGCCAACTGTAGGCCATATCGAGCAACTGAAAAAGGCGTGGCTGAAACCAGAAAATGGCAGCAATCCATACCCCGAAAATAACCCGGTACATAGCCGGGCTGGGCGCCTGCGCGGCCAAACTGCTTTTTTTGCTGTTGCTCCTGGTGTGGGCGCTTTGCTCAGCGGGTTTCACGCGAGGTACTAAAGCCGTGGGGTGGGCCAGACTATTGAAATTTGTATGTTGCAAGTTCATAAGAAGGAGAAGTTGAGGCATGACAATCACCGTCC
>JADLCC010000113.1 GCA_020847425.1 Saprospiraceae bacterium | reverse complement strand
ACCTGTGTCGGTTTACGGTACGGGCTGCTATACTCGCTTTTCCTGGCACCAATTTTACCAACTCGCCGCTCCCCGAGAGGATTGGCTCAAAGGCCCTATTCCGTCAGGACCTGTTGACCACGTCGATGCGTCACTTTTATCGCATAGCAGGCGCGGGAATTTTGACCCGCTTTCCATCGGCTTCGCCTGTCGGCTTATCCTTAGGGCCCGGCTAACCCTGATCCGATTAACGTAGATCAAGGAACCCTTGGTCTTTCGGCGATGACGTATTCCACGCCATTTATCGTTACTTATGACTACATTAGCTTTTCCGTTGGTTCCACCGCCCCTCACGACACGGCTTCTACACCACGGAATGCTCCCCTACCACTTCGATCCTAAATCGAAATCCAAAGTTTCGGTGTACGGTTTGATGCCCGTTTATTTTCCGCGCAGGAACGCTCGACCAGTGAGCTGTTACGCACTCTTTGAATGAATTGCTGCTTCCAAGCAAACATCCTGGCTGTCACTGCGTTCCCACCTCGTTTATGCAACTTACCCGTAACTTGGGGACCTTAATTGTTGGTCTGGGTTGTTCCCCTCTCGCCCCGTGACCTTCGCACCCCGGGGCTCACTGCCGATATCGTTTGCCGGCATTCAGAGTTTGTTAAGGGTTGGTAGGCGGTGAAGCCCCCTAGCCTTTTCAGTAGCTTTACCTCCAACAATCACTACACGACGCTGCACCTAAATGCATTTCGGGGAGTACGAGCTATCTCCGAGTTTGATTGGCCTTTCACCCCTATCCACAGGTCATCCGAGAATTTTTCAACATTCACCAGTTCGGTCCTCCAGTTAGAGATTATCCAACCTTCAACCTGCCCATGGATAGATCACACGGTTTCGCGTCTACCCCCACTGACTATCGCCCTGTTAAGACTCGCTTTCGCTATGCTTCCGCACCTGAAGTGCTTAGGCTGCCAGTGAGGAGTAACTCGTAGGCTCATTATGCAAAAGGCACGCCGTCACCCTCCGAAGAAGGCTCCGACCGCTTGTAGGCGTATGGTTTCAGAGTCTTTTCACTCCCTTGCTTAGGGTTCTTTTCACCTTTCCTTTACAGTACTGGTTCGCTATCGGTCTCCTGGTAGTATTTAGGCTTACCAGATGGTGCTGGTGGATTCAGACAGAGTTTCACCGGCTCCGCCCTACTCAGGATACTGCTAGGTAAGTAATTCTTTTCGCTTACGGGGCTATCACCCACTTTGGCACCTCTTTCCAGAAGCTTCGGCTAAAAATTACTAGTCCACAGCGCAGTCCTACAACCCCGGTGTGCACGCACACCGGTTTGGCCTATTCCGCTTTCGCTCGCCACTACTTACGGAATCACTACTTGTTTTCTTTTCCTCCTCCTACTTAGATGTTTCAGTTCAGAGGGTTTACGACTTCAATATGTCTTCAACATATTAGGTTGCCCCATTCGGACACCTACGGATATAACGGTTGTTTGCACCTCCCCGTAGTTTTTCGCAGCTTACCACGTCCTTCGTCGTCTCCAGGAGCCAAGGCATCCCCCATACGCCCTTATTTCGCTTCCATATCTCGCAAACACATATTACATGCATTCGCTCTTCTCTTTTTCAATTCGCTAAACCTTTATTACCTCAATACCTAACATCTCAAATCTCTTATTGCATTTCCCAGTCTTGTCAATGAACTTTTTACCTGCCTTGATCCGCTTTCAGTACATCGTCAGGCTAATGACCAATGTAAATAATCACCGAGGCTAGTAATCGCTAATCTTAAGGTGTCGATCCTTCATTACTTATACCTATAAGTAATGCCCCCAACGGGTTGATTCAGAACTTTCAAAAAACAACCCTCGTTTGGGTTGAAACAACATCATTTTGTTTGGGGCGGCAAAGGTAGAAAATACTTTATGACACCGCCAAAATAATGATCACTTTTTTTAATTTTTCTCTTCAAAACCATCCGTTCCTATCAAAGCGGGCGCAAAGGTAATCACAAGTTATTTAAGTAAGCAACCCTTTTTGAAAAAAAATAAAAAAGATTCTCAAATCAACTACTTGTTGCCGTTTTGCGGGCTCTGATGCCCTTTTGGCGAAAGAAAGCCCTCACAGAAAATAACTGCGAGGGCTTTCAGGGAGGTTTCGAGCGGATTCGAACCGCTGTAGCAGCTTTTGCAGAGCTGTGCCTAACCGCTCGGCCACGAAACCATGCTTAAAAAGCGGCCACAAAGGAAAGACTTTTTTCTGAAACGAAGCAAGTTTTTCTTTCAATGTTTTTTCAACGTTTATCCACACTACTAATGCTGACCTCCATATATTTGGGCGCTCCTAAAATCATGCTTTTTTTATTTTGCGATTCACAACAATCATTTCAAACACATTTTGAAACCTATCATGGGCAGAGAACTACAATTTTTAGATTACATCGTATTTCTAATTTATTTTGTCATTGTTGCCGGCTATGGTTACTGGATTTACCGCCAGAAAAAGACAGCAACAGCCAGTGCAAATGACTTTTTCCTTGCAGAGGGCTCTCTGACCTGGTGGGCTATCGGCGCATCGCTGATCGCATCCAACATCAGTGCCGAACAATTTATCGGAATGTCCGGTTCAGGTTTCGCGATGGGCCTGGCCATAGCATCCTACGAATGGATGGCCGCAGTAACGCTGTTGGTCGTTGCGGTGTTCTTCCTGCCGATCTATCTTAAAAACCGGATTTTCACTATGCCACAATTCCTGGCGCAGCGGTATAGCCCCCTGGTGGCTACTATTATGGCTGTGTTCTGGCTGCTGGTGTATGTATTCGTCAACCTGACCTCGATTCTTTACCTCGGCGCATTGGCGGTGAGTACGATCTCCGGACTGAGTTTCACGACCTGTTCTATCGGCCTGAGCATTTTTGCGGTATTCATTACCCTGGGCGGCATGAAGGTGATCGGGTACACCGACGTTATTCAGGTGCTGGTACTCATCCTGGGTGGCCTGGCCACAACCTACCTGGCGCTCGATCTGGTGGCGCAGCAATTCGGTCAATCCGGCGCTTTCTCCGGCCTGTCCCTACTGCGGGAACAAGCAGGCACCCACTTTCATATGATCCTGAACAAAGGGCAAATGATGATGCCGGATGGGAAAGGTGGCGTGGAAGATGCTTATGACAAACTGCCCGGACTGGCGGTTATCTTCGGCGCCATGTGGATTGCCAACCTCAACTACTGGGGTTTCA
Source organism: Saprospiraceae bacterium (assembly GCA_020847425.1). Taxonomy (GTDB): domain Bacteria; phylum Bacteroidota; class Bacteroidia; order Chitinophagales; family Saprospiraceae; genus M3007. Next base: position 5,155 of record JADLCC010000113.1, on the reverse strand, counting down.
ACCAATATATTACACAACGTGCACTGGGCGCCAAACTGGAGACGGCCCGCGCAGGTCTGCTGTTCGCGGCTTTCCTGAAACTGCTTATGCCTATTATAGTAGTGTTGCCCGGCATCGCAGCATATGTGTTGTACCAGCAGGGACAATTCCAGACCGAATTGATGGAATCCGGCGCTGTGCGCCCCGACAAAGCCTATCCGGTATTGCTCAATCTGTTGCCCGTGGGCCTGAAAGGTTTGTCTTTTGCGGCGCTCACTGCCGCTATTGTGGCATCGCTGGCAGGAAAAGCCAATAGTATTTCTACGATTTTCACGCTGGACTTGTACAAAAAGTACTTCAATCCGGGCGCCGACGAAGCCACCCAGGTAAAAGTGGGCCGCATCGCGATCATTGTTGCTATTATAATAGGTGCGATTGTTGCGCCTGTGCTCGCCAACTTCGGTCAGGCATTCCAGTTCATTCAGGATTTCACGGGTCTGATTTCTCCGGGCGTAGTGGCTATCTTCCTGCTGGGCTTTTTCTGGAAACGCGCTACAGCCAATGCCGCACTGGCAGCCGCTATCGCAACCATTCCAACGGGCCTGATACTGGAACGGGTAATCACAGGTATGCCTTTTATGAATCGTATGGGCTTTGTCTTCCTGACACTGGTAGCAATCATGGTTATCGTAAGCCTGTTCGACAAAAAAGGTCAGGCCAATAACAAGACCATTGAAATGGATACTTCCATGTTCCGCACCTCGCCTTCGTTCACTATCGGTATGGTAGTGGTACTGGGTATTATTGCGGTATTGTACTCAATGTTCTGGTAGCCGTTTGGTTATTGGTTATCCGTTATTAGTTATCGGGGGTGGTAGGCAGGGCAAACGCATCAAAATCGTGTTAGAATGATGGTATTTATGCTTAACATCATGTCTTTGTGGCCAAGCATTCCGTATCCAGACCAAGTTAATGTGTCATTCCGGAGCGCAGCGACGGAATCTACAGAAACCACGCAAGGGTGTACATATCGCTTTTCAGGTTGGCTTGTGTAGATTTCGTCGCTGCGCTCCGAAATGACACCCTGCTAAGGAGCAATTAGTGCATTTTCATAACGATTTTGATGCGTTTGCCCTGGGGGTGGTAGGGGACCATCGCAACAAATGTTTGGCATCCATTTTCGTGAAACCAAACATTTGTTGCGATGGTCCCTTACCACCCCCGATAACTAATAACGGATAACCAATAACTATTAAGGTGTACGCTAAGGACTCTCACTTCTCACCGTCTCACTTCTCACCTCTAAAAAAAAGCCTCTCCGGCAATTACGCAGGGAGGCTCCGAAAACAATAAACAGCAGGATAGTTTTTTGCGTTACACATTCGATATTTTGCGAACGACTTTGTACAAACGGGTCGTTTCGTTTACTTCTTCTTCAAAAGGATCATTGTCAAAGTAGTTGGCTGAAATCATCTTCAGCCGCACGATCCGTCCCCGGTTATTAAATATTTTCTGGACATACTTCACCCACACGTTGCCGTTGGAACGAACGGCGTAGATTTCATTGTCGCGGATGTCATTCAGGTTTTCCACCGATTTGCACACCACGATATCACCGTGGCGGATAACAGGGTCCATGGAGTTACCTTCGATCTGGAAAGCGACAAGGCCTGCGCCTGCCACACCGGGAATCGAAAAATAGGTATTGTCTTCCTGGCTTTCCGCGCCGAGGGTGCTACCAGCGAAAGCGCGGACGGTAGTAAAAAGAATGTTGCCGTTGCCGGTATTGAAACTGCGGTCGCCGGACAAGGCATCGCCGGGCGCATCGAACCCGAAGGGGTTGCCGATGCCGTGCAGGAGCCATGCTTCATTGATATCATAGGTGCGGCAAAAAGATTGCGCCTGCCCGTAATCAATCACCCGTTTGCTATCGGGATTGAGAAATGCCCGAATGATATGGCCGTAGGCTTTGTTGCCCAGCACCTTATCCGCTACATCTCCCACACCTTTGCCACTCCGGTCGTTTTTTACAATGGCCCCGCGTTCTTCCAGCAGTTTAAAAGCCTGGATAAAACGGTCGTTCAGATCAATTCTGTCTTCCTTAATCATAACCTGGAAGTTTTCTTCCCGAACACTATATTCGGCAATGTTAAATGATATTGTTTTTTCGAACGTTCAGTAATGTACTGTTCACACACACTACTGGACATTTTTTCGCCTGGGTGAAAAACCGGTATGCTGGAACGCTGTTCCGGCATGGTTAATAGCCAAGAATTGCCGGAACAGCGTTCCAGCGTACAAAAAATGTCCAGTAGTGTGCTGTTCACGTTTTTGACGATGCAAACTTAAAACAAAGAGTTTTTAAAAACAAAAAATGTCAAAGTTTTTTTTGCGTTTGCAGCAATTTTTTTTTCAAATGCTCTTTTTGTGTCTGAAAATCAGATATTTGCACCATATTCCGGGAGGGTAACAATTTCAAACATTCTTGTGATAAATGCCGGATGGGTTCCGGAAGCAGTCATTGTTTGAAAAATAATTGTACTTTTATCCCTCCCATCAGGGATATTAAAAGTTGCATATGGGTATTGTAGTTTCTCTATTGAACCACAAAGGCGGGGTCGGCAAAACGACCAGCACTATTAATATAGGCGCCGCAATGGTCGAATTGGGTAAAAAGGTATTGTTGATCGACCTCGATCCGCAGGCCAATCTGACGATTTCGCTGGGTATACCGCGGCAGAAAATTACCATTTACGAAGCCTTGCGCGGAGAAGGGGACCTTGTCCCTTACAACCACCGGCCGGGCCTGGATGTGATAACTTCTTCGCTCGATTTGTCGGGCGCCGAAATGGAACTGATCAATGAAGCGGGCCGGGAATACATCCTGCGCGAGTTATTGAGCGAGGTGTCGGAAGATTACGATTTTGTGCTGATCGATTGTCCGCCTTCGCTGGGTCTGCTGACCCTGAATGCGCTGACCAGCAGCCGGTACGTGCTGATTCCGCTGCAAACGGAATTCCTGGCCGTTCAGGGGCTGGCCAAGATCAAGCAGGTGATCGACAAAGTAAAATTCCGCCTGAACAAACAACTGGACATGGCGGGCGTTATTGCTACCATGTACGACAGCCGGCGGGTACTGAACCGGGATGTGGTGGAAACGATCCACAAATATTTCGGCGACAAAGTGTTTAAAACCTACGTTCGCGACAATGTGGCACTGGCGGAAGCGCCGGCGCAACGCAAAGATATTTTTGAATACAGCCCCAAAAGCCCTGGCGCCCACGATTACCTTGAACTGAGCAAGGAGATCCTGGCGCGCATCGGGAACCAAACGGTGGCGCAATAAAGTGTTTCAGGGTCCTCACCCCCCGGCCCCCTCTCCGAGGGAGAGGGGGTGACTTCACCCTTGGCTTTCCTTATTAAGAATGCCAAGGGTACTCGCTCCCCCTCTCCCTCGGAGAGGGGGCCGGGGGGTGAGGACCCCAAAACACGTTACAATAAATTATGGGCAAAAAAAGATTTTCCGTAGGGCTGGATGACCTTTTCAGCGACCGTCACGTGGACGAACACGTCGGCCATGCCACTGCTATGCCGGAAACGCCGCATGCGCGCAAACACGCGCACAAGAACTTCGCGTCGGGCCTCGATTCGCTGCTACAGGAAGCCCTGGAAGAAAGCCTTGAAAAATTTGAAGCCAACCAGCCCGATTCAGTAACGCAAAGCGGGAAGACCAAGGCCGGCACGAGCGAGGCTTTCCGCTCTCCGCTGCGCAGCGGCCTGGATGCACTGATCCGCCAAACCATTGACGTACAGGAAATTGTGACCGATGAGCAGTCCGGCAAAAAACGCCTGACCGTGGCCGTCGACCGGACCAAACTGGAAAAACTCAAAGTCATTGCCCGCCTCGAAAACGCATACCTGAAGGATTTGCTCGTCACGCTCATCGACGGGTATATTGAGGAATATGCGCAACAAAAAGGATTCGACCTGTAAATAGACGTGAGAAGTGAGAGGTGAGAAGTGAGAGGCGTAGATTACACCACTTCGCGCTTAGAGGTATAAGATTTAGCCCAAGTTGTGACTAAACTGCGAAGCGGTTGAAAATGACAAGTTGGAGCGAAGCGGTACACTCTACGATCTCTCACTGCTCACCTCCCACTTCTCACTTCTCTTATGCAGTCCGCTTACCACGATTTTCGCCTTTTTTACAACCAGAGCATCCATCCGGAGTTGCTGCACATGGAACTCCGGCGGCGGCGTTTGGTGCGCTTGCTTTTTGTGTCGCTCCTGTTGCTGATCGGCGTGGTGGCCCTGCAGATTTACCTGAATATTTTCCTGATCACCCTGTTGCTGCTGTTGCCTGTGGGCTGCTGGATCGCTTACCTGGCTTTCCGGATTCAGGTTTTTTTTAAAGAATTTAAACCGCGTATCGTCGAACTGCTGCTCGATTTTATTGACAACGACGTGAATTTCACGTTCAAAGGTTATGAGCCGAAAGGCAAAATCCCGGTCGAAAATTTTCTGGAAAGCCGCATTTTCACCACTGCCGACGACTATGTGGGAGAAGACCTGATAAGCGGGCAGGTGCGCGAAACACCGTTTGAAGCCTGCGAACTGCGCGTGCGGGAGTTTTCCGATGTGCGCAACCGCCTCGACTACGTGTTTCGGGGTATTTTCCTGATTGCCGACTACCAGCGCTGGGACATGCACGGCGGCGTGCTGGTGCTGCCTGATTCGTACCGCAAATACCTGAGCCGCAGCGAACGGGCGTTCCACCTGTTGGGCGGCCGGCGCATCCGCGGCAGTGTTTTGCCCGAGTTCGAAGCCATTTTTGATACTTACGCCACGCCGGATGCGCGCATCAAGGACATCGTTTCTGCGGAAATGCAACGCGCTATTTTGCAGTTCCGGCGCCAGTTCCAGGAGTCCAACCGCCAGAAAGAGATTTACTTTTCCATTATCGGCGATAAAATTTACCTCGCCCTCACGCAGGACCGCGACCTGCTGGAACCCTCCCTGTTTGTCACCAATGTCAGTTTTGAAATGGTTAAGGAGTTTTATGATGATCTGGCGCTGCTGCTGAATCTGGTGAAGGAGGTGGATGTGATGAACTGAGATTTGGATTTTGGAATGGAACACGGATTTAACGGATGAGACACGGATTTAAAAGGATTTT
>JADLCC010000112.1 GCA_020847425.1 Saprospiraceae bacterium | reverse complement strand
TGGTGGCAGGAATAACCACCTTTTGCAGCAGTTGTTCCGTTGAACAGCAGATGATGATGGCGCAGTACCCTACCGTGGATGCGTCGTCAGCAAATCCCGGTTGTCCCTATTCCAACCACCACGAATTCACGACAAACCAGGCTTTCACCAACCGTTATCCCTCGTATGGTTCGCCCAACGTTTTTGCCCCTTCCGTTTGCAGGTTTTGCGGACAAAGGGTAAACAATGGCCGCTGAGCGCACGGACAACCTCCTTTTTTACAAATCTGATTCAACGCAGAACCGACAAAACCTTAAAAATATGAAAACCATCACTTTTTTCTCGACCCTTTTCTTCCTCTCAAACCTTACTTCGCTCCACGCTCAAACCACCAACGTTTGGAAGGGCGGTTTCCCCGGTCATGAAACGGAATGGAACCACCATAGAAACTGGAGCCTCGGTAAAACACCGGATGTTTTTAACCGCGTCATCATCCCGGACGTATCCACCAGCACCCAAAAATATCCCATTGTCAAAGAAGGGGTGATTGAGGTGCAAAGCCTGGAAATTCGGTCGGGTGCCTCGTTGACCCTGCTGCGTCCGGCGCGCATCGTGGTTGATGAGTTTGTCTGCGAAGGCACTTGCAAAGGCTGCGAATGGCGGGTCCTGGTCGAAGGCACTGAAGCGATTTCGACGGCTTTACGGCAATGAATGCACGTCTTATCATCGTTTCGATTTTTTAAAAGTGGTGTAGTCTGACGTATTGGAAAATGCATTGTTTGCCTCTAAGACCGGATGGGAGGAAAACGAAAGTTTTTCTCCCTATCCTTATATCAAACCGGATTTTCCAGTTGATCATCAGCCCGAACCGCCATTGACCGTGAATTCATTTTTAAGCATTAAAACTATCAAATCCAATATCCAAAAAGTGAAAAAACAAACCAATAACCTTCGACCCTTCCGATTCCTGATACTTGTCGTGCTGCTGTCCGGTGGACTTTTGAGTGCCGGATTTTTTACCCAAAAAAAGGCTAAGCCAATCCCAGGCAATGATGCTTTGTATTCTAGCTTGTCACTCTGTGGAGGTACCATCCTGTTTGATTTGAGCAAATACGATTCAACTGCCCCGCTTTTTGAGAACATGGGCCAATACCATTTTGCCGTAAAAACGGGTTCGGAAAACGCCGCCCTGTACTTTGACCAGGGGATTAAACTGGTCTATGGCTTCAACCTCGGCGAGGCGCACCGGGCATTTTTGGAGGCAACCTGTTTGGACAGCAATTTCGTGATGGCCTATTGGGGAAAAGCCCTGGCCCTGGGGCCGAATCTCAACGATCCCGAACCCGATAAGAAGCGGGAACAGGCGGCCTACGAAGCGATTCAAAAGGCGATGAAACTCCGCCATTCGACCATCAAGCTGGAGCAGGACCTGGTGGAGGCCATGGCCACCCGCTTTGCCGATTCCACCGCCGTGAACCGGGACTCGCTGAACAAGGTCTATGCCGCTGCCATGACGGTTCTTGCGAAACGCTACCCTACCAACCCCGACGTGCTGACGCTCTACGCCGATGCGGTGATGAACACCATGCCCTGGGATTATTACAAAAAGGATGGCACATCCCGGCCCGGCATCCCGGAGGCCGTGAAGGCCCTGGAGCAGGTCATAACCACCGACCGGAACCATCCGGGGGCACAGCACCTGTACATCCATATTGTGGAGGCTTCCAATACGCCGGACCGTGGCGTGGCCAGTGCCGATTTGTTGGGTTCTTTGGTTCCTGCTTCGGGGCATTTGGTACACATGCCGTCCCACATCTACATCCGGGTCGGGCGTTATGCCGATGCCGAGGCATGCAATCGGATGGCCATTCAGCGTGACGAGGAATACATCATCGCCTGTCAGTCGCAGGGTGAATATCCGCTGGGCTATTATCCGCACAACATCCATTTCCTTTGGTCGGCGGCGACGTTTCAGGGCAAAAGCGCAATGGCGATTGAAGCCGCCGAGAAAGTAGCCCGGCGAACACCGGTGGGTATGGCCGGCGACAAACAAAAATTCCTGGCTGTGCCCCTGGAGTCTTATGTCCGTTTTGGCAAATGGAACGAAATCCTTACCACCCCAGCCCCTGCGGATGACTTGAAACAATTGAAAATGACCTGGCACTATGCACGGGGCATCGCTTATACCCGCAAAGGGATGCTGGACAAGGCAGCAGGTGAATTGGCGGCTATGGATTCGCTTTCCGTCTCGTTTTTGAAAACCGAGCGTGAAAAAATGGAGAAAGCCAGCAAAGGTAAACCCCTGGGCAAGGAAGACAGCATCATGCTCACCGTTTATCAGGATTTGACCATCATCTCCCGTTCTGTGGTTAAGGGCGAGCTGCTGGCTGCCCAACGCAACTATCCAGCCGCCATCGAAGCCCTCGAACAGGCCAGGGCTGCTGAGGATGACCTTCCTTACAATGAACCCGCCTACTGGCACCAACCTGTTCGGCAGGTATTGGGGGCAGTGCTTTTGGAAGCCGGGCAAGCCCAAAAAGCGGAGAAAGCCTATCGGGAAGACCTCGCCTGGAACCGGAACAATGGCTGGTCACTCTTCGGTGTTTACCAAAGTCTGAAGGCACAGGGCCAAGAGGCCGAGGCCAGGACAACATTGGCCAAATACAAGGAAGTTTGGGCAAATGCGGATGTGACGCTGAGGGCTTCAAGGTTTTAGGCGCCAAACAACAACCGTGCCTTATCGTTGAAGGAAAATGAAGGCTCGAGAAAAAAATTGGAAGCAATAAAAACAGCTGAAAAATAACTTCAATCCCGGACGTTGAGCAACTCAAGCGCTTCGTACCGACGGTAAACCTCCGCCAGTAATTCCGGCTCAGGAAGGTTATCCTTTTCCCTTTCGAAAGGTTCGAAAGGGCGTTTGGCATGGAACAACCGGCGCCTGTCCATAGCGTCCATGATGTTTTCCGCAAACCTGATTCCGGTCGCTTTTTCCAGTTTGCGCACCATGCCCATCGGACCTTCCTGGTAATTGACCAGTACGGCGCGCGGATCGGTTCGGGCAATGTCGGCAAAACGGGCCATGATCCGTTCCAGCAGTGCTGCAAAATACCCGTCGAAGTCGTGCGCTGCAAATGCATCGTTTGCAATACCGGTAATGCCCGGTTCCAGATTGGACGGGAAGGATTGAATGCCCCGGAGTTTTCGCTGCGAACGCAACACCTCACCGGGGTCGCGGTAGAGCAAAATGATGGGGGTTTCAGGGAACAACCGCCGAATTTCCGGGTAAAAAAAGACATGCCAGCTGTCCGTTTTGACGAACAAATACCGTTCGGCGCCGGTCCTTTTGCGGCCCATCAGTCGGATTGCCGCGGCATAAGCGTCTTCGGCCATCGCTTGCCTAAAATCCGGATTGCGGTGCGGCAAACGCAGCAACGCATCCAGTAAGGGTACCTCCGACAAAACGATGTGTTGTTTATCGGTGCTCAACATTTGCGCCAGCAGGGTGGAGCCACAGCGCGATACATGAAAAACAAATGCTGTAGGCGCAAGTCCATCGGCCTTTTGACCTTCCGCGATCATAAACGGGATGGAACTGCACGATGGATCTTTGCGATTGTTTGCCGGCAAACGTTTGATCTGGTTCAACGTACCATCGAAGAACGGTTCCGTAAAGGATTTTCCGTCAAAATACATCCAGCGGCAAAACAGACCGTCTTCCGTTTGTTGGAGCCCGGCAGGCATCCAGTCATTAGCTTCCTCCTGCTGTGGCGCTGCTGGTGTCTGCTGCAGGGACGCTTTCAGTTCCTCGATGATGGCCCGCGCGGCATCGCTGTCGATCAACTGGAGGTGCGTGATCATTTCAGCTGCGGTTTCCGGATCAACCATTTTCGCCTTCTTTTCCGCTTCAAAATCGTAACCGGCTTCCTGAAACACGGCATCGGTCCAGGCGTTTCTTTTGCCGTCAATCACGAGGTGGACACGCCGGACCGTACCTTCATGCCGGATACTGTGCGGCAGGTCAAAATTGGCGTACCAGCATTCCCCGACGTCCATGTGCATTTGCATGCCGCCGACGGTAAACAATACCTTTTCGTCGGTGATGATGGGTATGTGCAGTCGGAAACAACCGTGCGTGTAGCCCAGGCCATGGTCGCGGTGCTCATGGATGACGCTTCCGGGAGCCAAGGCGAGCAGGCGCACGGTTTCTTTTTCAAAAAGCAGCTGGTCGAGTATTTCCCTGAAGTAAGGACAGGAATTCAGCAGGGGCGTATCTTCAAATTCCTGGTTGACATGGGCCGATAGATCACCCGTTTTGCCGCTGGCGGAGCGGAGCGCGATGCCCGTCCAGTCGCCGACGTAATCCTTTTTATTAAAATGGTCCGTCCATTGCCGGGCCTCACAGGTGGCGAGGTCCGCTTGCATCCTTTCCGGATCAAACCGGAAATTCAGTTTAAAAAATCGGTTGTCCATGGGTCATTGTGTGATCGCGGCTGCAATGGCCTGTTTTACCATCGTTTAAGAGCATGGTTGGATTTCGGTTTTGAGGCGAGGACGAGCAAATTTTATTTTAAAAAAATCCAAACATGCTCTAAGCCTTCTTTTTCGATTTATTACCTGCCAGGATACCCCAGCCGCCGGAGCCAAGCAGGAAGCCAAGGTCGTACCAGCCGCCACTGTTGTTCACGGCGTAAATGGCAACGTTGTCGTCCAACAGACTGACAATGAAGCTGATGGGCGTGATGAAACCATGCAGCAGCCCGGAGAAAAAGCCGTACTGCGCGCCTTTGAGGCATGCTTGCACGGGTTCGACGCCTGCGCAGGAGGCGAATGTGAACACGAGTAGCGCCAGGGCGCTGAAAGTAAGCAGTTTGGAAGTTAGGTTGTTTTTCATGCTTGAATTCTTTAGTGGCGAACATTTTTCAGACACACCCTAGATAATGGTCATTGATTGTATCCCATTTCCCATTGGTCAAAGGTAGAAATTGGAACGACGGAATACTCGGTATCGGTGATGATGTTGAGTTAATCTGCAAAGCTTTAATTACTAACTTCGCAAAAAAGTCACCCACACCCGTAAATATTGTACCCATGAAAAAAATCAACAAAGCAGATATCCGACAAGAAGTGTTTGACCTCTACGACGACTATGCCCACAACCGGCTGGATCGAAGGGATTTTATAGAAAAACTTACCACATTCGCGGTGGGTGGCCTGACGGTGCCCGCACTTCTTGGTTTTATCATGCCCGACTATAAGGGAACCCTGCAAGTAGAATCCAATGACCCGCGGCTTAACTCGGAATACGTAGACTATGATTCCCCCAAAGGAGGTGGTAAAATCAAAGCCCTGCTTTCCCGCCCCAAGAGCAACATGGGGAAACTACCCGGTATCGTTGTGGTGCATGAGAACAGGGGCCTCAACCCGCATATTGAAGACGTGGCCCGCCGGGCAGCCCTGGAGGGCTTTATTTCTATTGGTCCGGATGCTCTTACTCCCCTGGGTGGTTATCCCGGTACCGACGACGCAGGCCGTGAACTACAGGCCAAAAGGGACAAGGAGGAAATGTTGCAGGATTTTATCGACGCTTTTGAGTACCTGAAAACCCACCCCGAATGCAATGGCAAAGTGGGTGTCGTCGGCTTTTGCTTTGGCGGCTGGATCTCCAATATGATGGCTGTGCGGGTTCCCGATCTGATGGCGGCCGTACCTTTCTATGGCGGACAGGCTCCTGTTGAAGAAGTCCCCGGCATAAAAGCGCCGCTGCTCCTTCACTTTGCCGGACTCGATACACGAGTCAATGAAGGCTGGCCAGCCTATGTCACCGCCCTGCAGTCAAACGACAAGGAATACAGCGCCCACCTTTATCCGGGCGTAAACCATGGTTTTCACAACGATTCCACGCCCCGCTATGATTTTGAAGCCGCTATATTGGCCTGGCAGCGAACGATGATTTTTTTCAGGGAGAAGTTGAAATAGTGTGTGAAAGGTAGTAGGCCATAACGCGATCCTGACTCGAGTGAAACCCTTGTTTTGCAAATACCGCGCAGTAATTGATACATTAAAAAAGCGCAACAAGTTGTTTCCAACAAGTTGCGCTATGGTAGTGTCGGGATGACAGGAT
>JADLCC010000111.1 GCA_020847425.1 Saprospiraceae bacterium | reverse complement strand
TGAAAGGTACCGGGGATGGATACCGGCTTGCGGATATCGCCATCCGTAAATTTTTGCAGGGCAATGTGAATGCCTAAACTATCCAGTGTTTTTTGCGTCAACGGAAGTGCGCTTTCCCCCGACGGAGTAGTCGCCACAAAGGTATCCTTACCGGCTGCCAGTTTGCTGTACTGCCCCGCCGGCAATAACCAGGTACTGATAGCGGCCAGAATGATGACCAGCATCAAAATGCTGATGGGGCTTGGAAACGATCTTTTTGTTGACATTTTTTATTAGTTATTGGTTATCAGTTATTCGTTATTCGGCTTGATAATCAAGCATTTGTATAAAAAATAACTTAAACTGAAAGTCACTCCGAAACTTCAAATACCGTTACCGGATTCGCCTTGTTCTTCAGCGATACTTCTCCGATTTTTTGAAAATGGAAACGGGCATCCGCTTTTTCAACCGTTGCCTGATTGAGGAGTATCTGGCCGGGTTTGGCAGCCGACTGGAGCCGTTGGGCGGTATTGACCACGTCGCCGATGACCGTATAATCGAACCTTCGGAGGGTAGCCGAGCCGATGTTGCCGGACACCACTTCGCCGGTGTTGATACCGATGGATACTTTTGGAAAAAACGTTTGCGCTTCGGACAGCGGGTCTTCAATAGACTGGATGCAGGCATTGACAGACTGAGCCGCCCGAATTGCGCGGCCCAGGTGGTCGGTATCCTTAAAAACAGCCAGCACGGCATCGCCCATAAATTTGTCCACATAACCGCCCTCGGCGATGATGGCTTTCACAATGATGTCGAAATACTTGTTGAGCAGGTGGATCACCACATCGGGCGGTTCGCGCTCCGAAATAGCCGTGAAACCGGCAATATCGATAAAAACAATCGTCGCTTCCATGGTTTCATTGACCAGCAGGGAGGATTCAAACTCCTGGCAGCACATAAACCTCAGCACGCTGTTGTCCACGTACATTTTCAGAATATTGTTTTCCTGAACCGCCCGAATCGTGTCCCTGATTTGCTGGCAGGATTGCAGCGTTTTCTGCAACGTGCTATTAAAGTCCTGAAAATCAATGGGTTTACAGATAAAATCGAAAGCGCCACGGTTCATGGCAACCCGGATGTTTCCCATATCTCCATATGCGGAAATGATCACTGTTTTGAGCAGCGGGCTGCTTTCGGCTAATTTATCCAGCAGCGTCAAACCGTCCATTTCAGGCATATTGATATCGCTGAACACCATTTCGGTGTCGGGATTTTCTCCCAGTTTGACTAAAGCCTCCTTGCCGTTTTGTGCAAATACGAACTCGTATTCCAGTTCGCGGATCTCGCGGCGGAATTTCTGGCGGATGAGTTGACCGATATCGTCTTCATCATCCACGACCATTATTTTATGTTTAGCGCTCATACGAGGATCGATAATTTTTGTTTTAATGCATTGAAATCCAACGGTTTATTCAAAAAATCGTTGGCTCCGAGCCGCATGGCTTCATGCTGTTTTTCAGGGTCGCCGTATGCAGTGATCATAAAGATCAGTGGCGGTGGCTCAGGGGAATTGTCCCGAATCTGGCGCAGCAGTTCCAGTCCGCTCATACCAGGCATGTTGATGTCTGATAAAATCAGGATGGCCTCCGAGGCATGTTCATGTAAGTAATCGAGTGCTTCTTCACCCGAATAACAAAACGAAAAAGTAAGTTTGGCTTCCCTGATTTCACGGCGGAAACGCTGCTCGAAAAGCGACCTGATGTCTTGTTCGTCGTCGACGACTAGGATTTTCATATTATCTGTTGTTGATTTGGCAGTTGAATGATAAACGTTGTACCAACCCCTTCGGCACTCTCCACTTCCAGCGTCCCTCCATGTCCCTTCACCACAATGTCATACGCCAGTGAAAGCCCCAGTCCCGTGCCCTGCCCAGTCGGCTTGGTGGTAAAAAACGGCTGAAACATTTTGGCTTTCACGCTGTCTGGGATGCCCGTTCCGTTGTCTTTTATTTTTATAATGATTTGATTGTCTGTTTGTTGGGTGGATACCGTGACCGTTGGAACGTAACTTCCCGAAAGTTGCAGCTCGCGTTGATGTACCGCGTAAAACGCATTGTTGATCAGATTCAACAAGACCCGGCCCATATCCTGCGGAATGACATCCACCTTTCCGATAGCCGGGTCGAAATCGGTTATCATTTTTGTGTTGAAATTCGGGTCTTTGGCGCGCAGGCCGTGATAGGCCAGGCGCAGGTACTCGTCGGCTAATGCGTTTAAATCGGCGGGTTCTTTTTTGCCGGTGCCGGCACGGGCATGTTGCAACATGCCGGTTACGATGCTTGCGGCGCGTTTGCCATGGTGGTTTATTTTTATCTGGTTTTGACTGAGGTCGCCCACCAAACCATGGACTACGTCTTTGTCCAAATCGCTTTTTTTGACTTCTTCTCCCAGTTCCTGTGCCAGTTCAACACTGATTTCCGAGAAATTATTGACAAAATTCAAAGGGTTTTGAATTTCATGGGCAATGCCCGCAGTAAGTTCGCCCAATGAGGCGAGCTTTTCAGATTGTATGAGTTGGGTTTGGGTGGATTTGAGTTCGATTAAGGATTGGTTCAGTTCGGCAGTGCGTTCTTTTACTTGTTTTTCAAGGGTTTCGTTTTGAATAGCGAGCAATTGTTGCTTTTCGGCCGATAAGGTTTCAACTTCTATAAGTTTGGAAACCAAACTTCTGCTGATTCGGGCATAGTCGCCAGCCAGCATAAGCGAATAACAAATAGGGACACTGAGCAAGCCGAGATTAATACATAATGCCAGGCTGTATTTATTGGAAGGCAGAAAATCAAAAATCATGAAGTACGTGATTGCCATAAAAATGATCGACACCAGCCAACCCGCAATAATATACTTTGCTCCTGAATTGTTTTTTCGAATGGTTTTGATGGAAACCCTGATCGCTTCAAACGCAAGGATACCCGCTATGCCAAACATATTATAAAAATATCCACCAAAATAAGGCGCATAAAGCCAAATGGAATAACTCAATAATATTAATACGAACATCAACCGGAACATGGCGTCTTTGGGCAACCGGAGATAACTATAAACGATCAGAAGTGAAAAAATACCGGAAAGAACACTGAGGATGAAAAAAAATAAAAAGTTTAGATAGAACGTACTACCATCAATTGGCAGGCTGTTCCCATGGTCCAGATAATAGGCACAGGCTTGACAAAGCGCATATAAACTGATAAAAAGGTTTACGTTTTGTTTGCGGTATGACACAAAAAAGAAAAGGTGCAACAACCCTAAAAACAACAATACGCCAAATTTAAAATAGCTAAGGAAGGCAGCAAAACCTTTATCGTCGAGGTAGTTTTTCACCGTTTTATCCAATTGCGCCAGTTCAACACGGAAGCAGGGAAAGGACAGCGCTCTGGATCGCATCAAAGCATTCGATTGGGTAAAAGAATAACGAACAGCAATTACCTGCTCACCCGGTTTGGAAAAAATGACGCTGTAGGGGTATCCATTCGTCAGATAAGTCCTTTCTTCCCGGCTGATTTTACTCACATGGCCTGCCTGCTGGATGAAACCTCCGTTTACATAAATTTCAGAGGCCCCCCCTTGCCAAATTTGTAGGGCTAATGCTTTGCCAACCAAAGAGGAATCAATCCATACACGGAGCCTGAGACAAACCATTTCAGCCTGTTGAATTTGAGGTAAATCCGCAATATTTTTGGCAGGGTCGATGGTCTCCCATGAACCGTCATCAAAGTCGGCTTCTATCCAGTCCGGGTTTTCCCCGGCGTGCCATTTCCAGCCTTTGTCCAGCAAGATACCTTGTTGCATCAGGTCGTCCAGGTGGACAGCCTCGCTCTTTTGGGCAAAGGCATCAAAATAAAAAAAGAGCAGGAGAAGAAGTACTACTGGTCTCATAATTTACTGTTTTAATTTGGTAAATTTGGTGCCTGCTTTTTATGCTTCCAATTGTTCAAAACGGATAGAAGCCCAGCGTCAGCGCGGTTATTTTAAGTCCTTCAGTGGAACTGATGGTAAGGTTATGTTGGCTCTAAAGGTAAAAAAACTCTTTCAAAACAGGATGTATCCTAATAAGGCAGATTGATTACAAATATGGTCCCTTCGCCTTCTTTGCTCTCTACTTCCAAAGTCCCTCCATGCCCCTTTGTCACAATATCATAAGCCAGCGAAAGCCCAAGACCCGTGCCCTGCCCCGTCGGCTTGGTGGTAAAAAACGGCTGGAACATTTTGGCTTTCACGCTGTCTGGAATACCCGTTCCGTTGTCTTTTATTTTTATAATGATTTGATTATCTGTTTTTTGCGTGGAGACCGTGACCTTTGGAACGTAACTTCCCGAAAGTCTGGAACTTTCGGGAAGTTGCTGCTCGCGCTGCTTCACCGCGTAAAACGCATTGTTGATCAGATTCAGCAGCACCCGGCCTATATCCTGAGGGATAACTTCTACTTTCCCGACTGCCGGGTCAAAATCCGTAACCATTTTGGCATTAAAAGTCGATTCTTTTGCCCTTAGCCCGTGGTAACTGAGCCGCAGGTACTCATCTGCCAGCGCGTTGAGATCGGTCGGTTCTTTGACACCTGTGCTGGCTCTGGAATGCTGAAGCATGCCGGTCACAATGCTGGCGGCCCGTTTGCCGTGGTGGTTTATTTTTTGCTGGTTTTGGGTCAAATCATTGACCAGTTCGTGCACCGCGGTTTTATCCAGATTGGGTTTTTCGATCTCTTCGAGCAGTTCCTGCGCCAGTTCCACACTAAGTTCGGAAAAATTGTTGACAAAATTCAGCGGGTTCTGGATTTCATGGGCGATACCTGCGGTGAGTTCGCCGAGGGAAGCGAGTTTTTCAGACTGTATGAGCTGGGCCTGTGTGGCTTTTAATTCGTGGTATGCTTTTTCAATTTCTTGCGCCTGAGCCAGTTCGCGTTCCCTCGATTTTGCCCTTTCCTTATCGGCTATTCTTTTCCTAAGAATACGGTTGGTAAAAAACAACCCGGCTAATAAGGTAATTCCATAAAAAGTATAAGCCCACACTGTTTTCCACCAGGGCGGGGTGATCGTGATGCGCAGGCCTACGCCTTCCATATTCCAGATGCCGAGGCTATTGGCGCCCCTGACCCGGAAAGTGTACTCGCCCGGCGGTACGTTGACGTATGAGGGCGTTTCGCCATCGCGAAGGTCTTTGCGCCAGCCCTTGTCATAACCTTCGAGCATGAACTGGAGTTGATTAGAGGCAGGGTCGTGGAAGTCGAAACAGGCAACCGAAAATGAAAATACATTCTGGTTGTAAGCCAGGCGCAGGTCGGTAGTTTGCCAAATGGGTTTGTTCAAAACGGAACTGCCATCGGGGGTAATACGCTCTTCGAGCAGTCGAAAATCGGTGACGCGCACATCAGGTATGCGGCCGTTTATTTCGCTGACCAGGCTGTCGGGATAAAACGCGATAAAACCGCCACTCCTGCCGATCAGCACCTCCCCGTCGTCGGCTATCTGGACTTCACTGACCTCCTCTGAGGCTATGGAAACACCGTACTGTTTGCCGAAAGCGTGAAACTGCGCGGTTTCGGGATCGAGTACGTACACGATGCCACTATTGGAATTGATCCAGATTTTGCCGTTTTTTGCTTTGGCCATGCCAGTGAGGTTACGGCTAAGCAGGTTGCTGTTGGTGGAATTGAATTTTTGGATGGCCCCATTCGCAGGATTAAATTTTTCAATACCACCGTAGGCGAGGAACCAGATATTACCCTGGTTATCCTGAACCAAGTCTTCTGCCGTGCCTATTACCGGCTCCTTGATAAAATGAGTAAACCTGACTTGCTCGTCGCCGGGGTTGAATCGGTCAATATAAAACGGATAATCAAGGTCGTTTCCACTGCCGCCTCCTACCCAGAGGTTGCCCTCGGCATCTTCGTACAATCCTGTGGCGTTGGATCCACCGATGCTGCCCGGATCTGCCGGGTTCGGTTGGTAATGGATGTATTTGCCTGTCCTGGGGTCGAAGCGATCTAGTCCATCTTGCCGCCAATTGCTGCATATCCAGATATTACCGTTTCGGTCTTGCAGCAGGTTTCCGACCCATGGGGATTGTGCTACTGGGTTGGGAAAATGCTGAAATATGCCGGTCTGAGGATCAAGCCGGAACAGGCCCTGATCAGTTCCAACCCATAAATAACCTTCCCGGCCAACCAAGAGGGCGTTCACCTGCCGGGCGTTCAGCCCCCCCTCCTCAGTGCCGGGATTCATGCCGATGGTGTTGCCGGTTTTACGGTCGAAACAAATTAAGGGATAAATGGAGTTATTGTAGTAACCTATCCAGATGTTGCCCGTTTTGTCTTTTACCACTTCGCTGACTACATTGGAGGGGTTCGAGGAGTCCGGAGCAAAAAATGGAAAACGTTTTCCATCTTTTTTCACTTTGAAAACCGTTCCGCCGCCGTTGCCTGTGGTGATCCAGATGACACCATCGGCGGATTGGAAGGTATGCCAGAGGAAACTGGTGGAAAGGTTGCCTTCACCCGACTCCGTTTCAAAATGCCGCACAATCCCGGTTGCGGGGTCATAAACATTTAGCCCGCCCATGATGGCGGTAATCCATATGCGTCCGTCCTTGTCTTCAAAAATAGAGCTTATGTGGCTATCCAGGGGTTGGGCAGCAATCGGCATGTCCCGGAGCCAGGGGCGGCTCAATTTGGTTGGGTTTGCCGGGTCATATTCCAGGCGGGTGAATGTGCCTTTTTCCCTATCCATCAGGTGCAGCCCGTCACCGCCTGTGCCTACCCAGAAATTGCCCCGCCTGTCTTCGAGTATCGCTCGTACGTGGTTGTGGCTTATACTGCTGGGGCTATTGAGTTCGTGGAGATAACGCGTAAAGGTTTCGGTTTTCGGGTCATATCTGTTCAGCCCGCCGAGTTTTTGTTGCGTGTCGTTGTTGTCCCAGGTAAAACCTGTGCCGACCCAGAGCGTGCCTTTTTTGTCGACATAAAGCCCACGCACATGGTTGTAGGAAAGGCTGCGTGGGTTGTCAGGATCATGGTGAAAACGTTTAAACTTTCCGGTTTTTCGGTCAAAACGGTCCAGTCCAGCCTGTCCACCGACCCAGATATTACCATCCCGGTCTTCTGCAATGATACTGTTGGTGTTTCCGCTCAGGGTTTCCGGATTGCCCGGATCGTGGCTGTAGCGGGTGAATGTTTCCGTTGCCGGATCAAAAGCGGTCAGGCCGCCCGCATTCCAGTGGGCCAGCCACAGCACACCCTTGCTGTCGAGGAAAATGTATTCGATATAATCGCTGGTAAGGGAGTTGGCGTTGAGCGGGTCATTGCGATACGTGAAAAAAGTCTGCCCGTCGTAGCGGTGTAGCCCCTCCTGAGAAGCAAACCAGAGGAAGCCTGCGCGATCCTGCACGATACCTTGCACGCTGTTGCCCAGCACGCCTCCCGGCAGTTCGAACACCTCGAAGCGGGGGTTGAAGGTTTCTGTTTTATACTGTGCATGGATGTGTGACGCCGTCAATACTGCAAAGGCTGTAACCCATGCCAGTCTGAACAGAAATGTCGATGCGGATGTCTTCATGTTCAAAGCATTAAATTGGGCAGTTTTACAACAAATAACGTCCCCTCTCCCTCCGAACTATCCACTTCCAGCGTTCCCCCATGCCCCTTAGTCACAATATCATAGGCGAGTGAAAGCCCCAATCCTGTGCCTTGCCCCGTGGGTTTGGTCGTAAAAAAGGGTTGGAATATTTTGGCTTTGACTGCATCTGGAATACCCGAACCATTGTCCCGGATGCGGATTTCAACGGAGCCGGAAGGTAGCAGGCGGGTGGAAACCGTGACCGTAGGTTCGTAGTCTGCCGTATCAGCGGGATTTTCAGCGCTCCCGGTATTTAACTTGCGCTGGCGGACTGCGTAAAAGGCATTGTTTATAATATTCAGCAAAACCCGCCCCATATCCTGCGGAATCACCTCTACCTTGCCAACTGCGGGGTCGAAGTCTGTCAGCATTTTGGCATTAAAGGTAGAATCCTTCGCTCTCAAACCGTGGTAACTCAGGCGCAAATATTCGTCTGCCAGGCTATTCAGATCGACCGGCTCTTTTGCTCCTGTGCTGGTGCGGGCGTGCTGGAGCATTCCCGTCACAATGCTGGCTGCCCGTTTGCCGTGGTGGTTTATTTTTTGCTGATTTTGAGTCAAATCATTGACTAAATCCTGCACCAATGTTTTGTCCAGGTCGGGCTTCTTTATTTCATCAAGCAATTCCTGTCCCAATTCTATGCTCAGTTCCGAAAAATTATTGACAAAATTCAGGGGGTTCTGGATCTCATGAGCGATACCGGCGGTGAGTTCGCCGAGCGAGGCCATTTTTTCAGCGTGCACAAGTTGCACCTGTGCTTCCTTCAGTTCGGCAAGGGCATTTTCAAGGCTTATTTTTTGATTCATCAATTCAGTCGTACGCTCCACCACCAGGTGCTCCAACTCGGCTTTTCGGGCTTCCGCCAGCCGGAGTCGTTCTTCTTCTTTTTGTCTTTGTTTGCGCTCGTTGTTGTTCTGAACGGAAGCATATGCGCCAAAACCCAGAAACCACAAAGAGGTAAAAATCTTGGCGGTTTCAAAGTACCCGTTGTATGATTCATAAAAGGATAGAAACAAAAAACGCAGCACACCAATTAAAATATACACTGCCACCATCGGGACTATCGCCAATGCCATCAGGCGGGCCGAACGGCGCTCTTTTAACATGTATAAGGTGATCAGTACGATCAGGAAAACGATTTGTTCGTACAATTCCCCAATGAACTTTAACCAGGGAACCTGTACCAGTCCAATAAAAACGATGGAAATCATCCAGAACCTGGACAACAATTTATCCCATTCCGGCAGCCATTTGGAGGTCTCCAATGTTCTGCGGATCATATGAATAAAGGGGATCGCGATCGCAGCAAGCGGTATCAATTCCATAAAAACAGTCTTTTGTCAGGGTGTAAGATATGCATGCTGCCATTAATTATGCAATGTTACCCATTCCCTGTTTCCAAACTGCCCAGTCTGCATCAGTTTTGATTATTATTTTGTAAACACCTGATTATCAACATTAATAACCAATAACTGAGAACGAAACCCGCCTTACGGCTGAATGCCTTTTTCTCTCATCTGGGCCAACCCGAAATCACGGATGGCCGTGATAAGGGGCATCACCTGTCTACCCTTTTCCGTAAGTGCGTATTCCACTTTTGGTGGTACCTGCGGGTATACGGTGCGGGTAACCAACCCGTGCTTTTCCAGTTCTTTTAATTGTGTGGACAACATTTTATGCGTGATGTGCGGCAGGCTTTTTTTCAACTCGCCATAACGCATGGTTGCCTGATTCAGCCGCCAGAGGATGGGCATTTTCCAGGTACCTCCGATAAACAGCAGCGCAAACTCCACTGGATTGTAATACACTTTGTGTTCGTATATAAAATCAGGCATGACTTCGATGTTTTGACCGGGCAAAAATATCCTTAATCAGCCCTTTCCGGCTATTTCTTTCCTAAAAGATAGTATTGCACTTAAACAACAGTAGAGGGCATGGGACCTGCGCTACCTGCAAATTTGCTGCCTCAATCTTAATTTAATGGAATTATACAATGAAAAAAGTGATCTTCTTATTAGTGTTGTTGTGGAACACATTCAACGCCTCGGCACAACACAATGCAGGCAATAACGGCAAAGTGCTGATGATTGCCTCCAATCCTGCTGTTTCTGCTACAACAGGTTGGCCCATCGGCGTTTGGTATGCCGAATTGACGCACCCCTACTGGGTATTCAATGAAGCAGGCTACACCGTGGATATCGCATCTCCCGATGGCGGCGAAATTCAGTTTGACGGTTTTAGCGACCCGGAAGATGCAAGCAAGTATGCCGCTTTCGATTACATTTCGCTGGGTTTTAAAAAAGATCCCGCCAAAATGGGACTTACTAAAAACACACTCAAACTGTCTGCGGTAAATCCCAACGATTACAAGGCCATTTTTGTCTGTGGCGGCCAGGGGCCTATGTACACCTTTATTGACAACACTGAACTGCACAAATTCTTCGTCGATTTTTACCGCAGCGGCAAACCGGCGGCGGCCATTTGCCACGGCACCTGCATTTTGCTGAAATGCAAAATGCCCGACGGGAAGTTTCTGGTGGAAGGAAAACGTTGGACGGGTTTTGCCAGTAGCGAGGAAAACTATGCGGATGCTTACGTCGGTAAAAAAATACAGCCGTTCCGCATCGAAGACGAAGCCCGAAAAATGCCTGCATCCAGGTTTGAAACCGGGTCAATGTTCGCTTCATTTGCCATCCGTGATGGAAACCTGATTACCGGTCAACAGCAAAACAGTGGCGCTGCCGCTGCCGAACTGGTGTTAAAGGCCCTGAAAGAAGACCAAAAACGCTATCCTACCTACATTTTGGTGCACGGCGCCTGGGCCGATGAAAGCGCCTGGGGGTTTGTGCGCAATCACCTGGCTGTTCATGCCAATGTAGATGTCGTCAACCTGCCCGCCCATGGTGCGGATAACACCTACGGTGTGGGCGTCGGACTGAACGATTATGTACGGGTGGTTACAAAAGCCGTCAACCGGCACGCCGGGAAAGTGATCCTGGTTGGTCACAGCATGGCCGGTGCTATCATTTCCCAGGTGGCCGAAAACATTCCCAACAAGATTGATAAACTGGTTTATGTTTCCGCATACCTGCCCAAAACGGGTGAAAATGTGTCAGGTATCACCAATAAATTTTTAAATAACCAACCCATTGAAGCCTTCGAATTCAACCAGGATTATTCACTGGTAAGCATAAAAAAGGATGCCATTCCCACGGTGGTATGTGCGGATTGCTCGCCTGAAATGAAAGAAGTACTGGTAAAATATCACCGTGCCGAGCCTGTTAAAGGATTGAATGACAATGTGTTGCTCAGTAGTAAATTCGCACGTGTGCCGAAATACTACATCTCTACTACCAACGACTACGCTGTGCCCTATGCGCTGCAACAGCAGATGATCAAAAACAATGGAACAGTAAAAAAGGTGTACGAAATGCAAACCTCGCATCTCCCCTTCGTCGTACAACCTGAAAAATTCCTCGACATTCTAAGTACTATCCAATGAAAGGCACAACACGATGTGTAATCGCCATAGCGCTGCTCCTTGCCGGGGGCAGCGCCATGGCCCAAATTAACGAAAGCGATACAGCCCGATTTCAAATGCGGATCAGCCTGACGGGTATTTATCAAAACGGCAACGTGGAAGTAGCGACCATTCGCAGCAAAGCGGACGTGTTGTACGCACCCACTAAACACCTGGTTTTTAAATCACAAAATGTGAGTTTGTACCAGGCATTTTACAGCAACAAAGCCGACAATGATGTTTTCAGCAGGAACTACCTCTACTTTCACCCGCGCAACAAAATTTATCCATTTGCCATCGGGTATCTTTCCGGCAACTTTCGGAGAAAAATCGATCTAAGGTATTTTGCGGGTGCAGGCGCTACCTTGCAGATAAGAAATACTCCGGCCCACGTTATGAAAGTTTCTGCAAGTGTCGTTTACGAAGCAACCAGGTTTAACAGCACCGTTTACAACTTCTCCGAATACAACGGGGCCGACAAAATAACGCTTTGGAGGGGCACTGCTTATCTCGGAGGCTGGAGTTATCTGCTCGGCAGGCGACTGCGCTTTTTTTATGATGCCTACTGGCAGCCGGCTTTCGGCAACACCCGCAATTACCGCAGCCAGTTTGATATAGGCGCGGATTTCCCGGTATGGAAAGGATGCTCGTTCAGCATGCTGTATACATACATGCACGAAAACGTGGTAGTGGAAAAAATAAAGAAGGACGACCGTATCCTTACATTCGGATTCGCTTACCAGATCAAAGTGAATAGGAATTAAACCCGGTTAGAAGTGGAACACGCGCGTTATTCCAATACTTCCACATCGCCCGCCACTTCCAGCCCGGCATTCCGGCCTGTCCCTTCAAAAATTATTTTACCGTTTTCCCGCAATTCCACCTGAAGGGTAGCCAGCAGGCTTTCGCTGATTTTACCGGTCATTTCACCGGAAATGGGTGATACCAGGGCTGTGCCGGGGGCTTGTCGGGCCAAAATGTGCAGGGAAGTCTTGGCGTTCTGAAAGGAAATTTCCACTTCCTGTTCATTGATCCTCAAGGTCTTGCGCGCGCCAGTGTAGGTGGCGAATTTAAACAACCGCCCGTCCAGCCAGAACCCGCTGATGAATCCTATAAAATGACCGCTCAGCCATGGAATATGCGCTACAGAAGCGAGCAGCGAAGCACGGTCGTGGGTGTCGAAATGGTTGCTTTGCATCCAGACGTACGCCCTGGGGAACGAGCGGCCCCAGTCTTTTTCGATATAGCCTTTTCCGCCGCTGAAATCGACCGATACACCATCGATATGGAGTTCGCCTTCCAGTTCGTGGTGCAGGCTCACCACACCGTGGTTGCATTCCATAAACGGCGCGAAGGAATACCAACCCATAATACCCGGCGCGCCCAGCATTTTCGGCCAGGGTTGTGTGTCGATCAAACGGATCGTTCCCTGTACGCCTGGGAGATCGAGGCTCATTTTTTCAGCGGAAAAACTGTTGTTCCCCACGGAAACCTGGAAACGGCGTTCTGCGGGTCTGAAATCCGAAGCCTCGAAGCGGTGATATGCCGAGCGGCATTCCGAACCGTACATGACCTGGACAAAGGAATGTGCCACACCATGTTCGCCCATGGAAATGCCGGGAATAAAAGCCATCGCATGGCGTTCGTCGCGGCTGACGATTTTGAAATACCAGCCTTCAAAGTAGCGGTGTGTACGGCCCCATCCGTGGTATTCATCGGGGTACCAGAGGGAGCGGAGGCGGAGGAGGGTGGACATGGTTTTTAGTGTTTTGGTGTTTTGGTGTTTTGGTGTTTTAGTGTTTTGGTGTTTTGGTGTTTTGGTGTTTTGGTGTTTTGGTGTTTTAGGGGTGGTAACTTGATGACAGATTTTAAAGAAACGTCATTGATAGGTTTTAAGTTGCTGATTTTCAGATAATTGAAATGCAAAAAACTGAATTAAATGGTATAGATTTCTCCATACAAGTCCAAAACACTAAAATACAAAAACACTAAAACACTTTATTCCCCCTCGCCCGCAGCAAATGATCCGCCACCACCAGCGCCGCCATGGCTTCCACGATCGGCACGGCACGGGGCACTACGCAGGGGTCGTGGCGGCCTTTACCGCTTACGGTCACCGGTTCGCCGGCAGCATTGAAGGATTCCTGGTCGCGCATAATAGTCGCCACAGGCTTGAAAGCCACCCGGAAATAAATATCCATACCATTGGAAATACCGCCCTGGATACCACCGGAATAGTTGGTTTGGGTCAGATGGGAAGCCGTTTCTGCGTCCATATTGAACTGGTCATTGTGCTGAGAGCCCAGCATTTTCACGCCTTCAAAACCGGAACCATATTCAAAACCTTTGGCGGCGTTGATGCTCAGCATGGCTTTGCCCAGTTCGGCGTGGAGTTTGTCGAATACCGGAGCGCCGAGGCCGGGCGGGCAACCGCGCACCACTGCCGACACGATGCCGCCAATGGTATCGCCCGCTTTGCGCACCTGTTTGATGAGGTCGATCATTTGTTCGGCAAGTACCGGATCCGGGCAGCGCACGTCATTTGTTTCGGTTAAAGTAAGGTCGATTTCCGTGTAGGGCGTATCCACCGCTAGGGCGCCTACCTGACTCACATAAGCCTGAATATCAATACCTTGTGTTTTCAGAAACAACTTAGCCAGGGCCCCAGCCGCCACACGGGCTGCTGTTTCGCGCGCACTGCTGCGCCCGCCGCCCCGAAAATCGCGGTGGCCGAATTTGGTCTGCCAGGTATAATCAGCGTGACTGGGCCGGAATGCGGTGGCAATGTGGTCGTAATCGCGGCTGCGCTGGTCTTCGTTGGGGATGACAAAAGCAATCGGCGTTCCGGTTGTAAATCCCTCAAAAACACCGCTCAGCACCTGCACCGTATCACTTTCCTTGCGTTGGGTCACGATGGCGCTTTGCCCCGGGCGGCGGCGGTCCAGTTCATGTTGTATAAAATCGAG
>JADLCC010000110.1 GCA_020847425.1 Saprospiraceae bacterium | reverse complement strand
TTGGGATGAAAAGCACACGGATTGAACGGATTAGACACGGATTTTTTAAAACACATAGGAACATAGAAAACATAGCCGTAGAGTACTCTACGGCTATGTTTTCTATGTTCCTCTGTGTTTTAAAAAAGTATGTTGTGAAAATCCGTGTCTAATCCGTTCAATCCGTGTGCCCTTAATCCAAAAATCTACTCCGGATGATACACCCGCTCGGCTTTCCCATACACCACCTTTTTATCCAGGCTCATCGGCTTGGTTTTGTGTTCCAGAAACATATCCATCTGGTCGCTGTAATGCTTGCTTTCGGGGCGGTTGGAGGCACCGAACGTATTGACGGATTCGATGACCGGCCCTTGCGGCGTAAACCGCACGAGTTGGATCAGGCAGTCGCCGACAAAGCCCTGCACCATGCCTTTTTTGTAATCTTTGCTGTAAATGGCAGCAATAGCATCGGGAAAACCCGCCAACGGCCGCACTTTGTTGCCGCGCACCATTTTCTGAAAATCGCCGAGCGGGACTTCCAGCCGGCCGAAATGTTTCATCAAATATTTTTGGGTCTGTCGCAGGGCATCCAGGCTTTCCGCTGAGGTAAGTGTTTTGTTTTGGTAAATGGTTCGCAACTGGTATTTGTGGGAAACATACCGCAACAGGACGAGGAACTGCGTTGCGCCCGTGTTCCGAATATCCGATTGCCGGTTCCATTTTTTCAGGTTATCCAGCAGAGGCGCAATGTCCGGGTATTGTGCAGGTGAAAGCAGCAACAAACTGTCCAGGTTCACTGCATAGGAGATCTGTTCGGGCAATTGCTGGTCGTATTTGATGCGTTTAAAATCGGCGTAATCCACTTTTTCCAGCGGAGCGATGAGTTCCATAAAACGCCGGCTGCGGTTATTCTCGTAGGTTTCGTAACCCATGGTCGGGTCGAAACGGGCGACATCCAGGTTGTCGGAAGTAGCCGAAGCATTAAACGGCGAGTGGTTGCTGTTGAACAAATAACCCGAGGCCGGATTCAGCGTTTGCGGGAGTTCTTCCAGCGGGTGAAACTGCGTCCACAGCGTGCGGGAAGTATTACCCGGCAGTGTTTTGAGCCAGTCGTAGCCGGGCTGGCGTACGGGTATTTTACCGTTGCTGAGGTAAAAAATTGTGTCGCTGCGATCGGCATACACCAGGTTGAAACCCGGAATGGCTTCCATTTTCAGGATATTGTAAAATTCGCTGAAACTGCGGGCCTTGTTCATGCGGTACCATTCCTCCAGCGCCCGGATATCGAACATGCCTGAACTACGGATGGCAAACATGCCCTGTTTGTTTTTGAAGGTCGGGCCGTACACGCTCCACCAGGCTTTTTTGTGGACCTTTATTTTCAGTCCCGCCATTTTTACCTTCAGCGGAATGCTGCGCTCTTCCAGTGTAAGCCATTGATTATCAAATCTGTACTGCAAAGGGTTTTGCGGATTGATCTCCAGTTGGTACACGTCCAGTTTGTCGGGATTGTTGACGGTATGCGCCCAGCCCAGGTACTCATTGCAGCCGTGCAAAATGCAAGGCGCCCCGGGAAACAGCCCGCCGACAATATTCAAACCTTCCTCGCTGCACAGGTGCGCTTCGTACCAGGCCACAATACCTTCCCAGGGCTGGTGGGAATTGATATTCAGGTACACCTGCCCATCTTTGGTTTTTCGGGAGTTGAACGCATAAGCGTTGGAGCCGTGGGCGGCGGGTAATTGCGCCAGGGGGATTTCCCCGGCAAGGATGGCTTGCAGCGCCGCATCACCGCCCGTAAAAACAAATAACTGCAACACGCCGAAAGTGCTCATATCCAGCGGAGTAATAGGCGCCAGTTTTTTGTGTAGCAGTTCTTTCGGGTGTGTTTGGGCAAACTGGTTGAAACCCGCGCAATAACCCTCCAGCACGCGCTGAAAATCGGGCGAAAGGGTATGGTATTTTTCCACGGCCAGTTCCCGCGCCCGAATGGCCTGCACCACATAATCCACCCCGGCGCCTTCTTTGCCTTTCACCTGCCCCAGCAGGCCTTTCGAGGCCAGAAAACAGGTCTGGAGCGTGGCAAAATCGTCTTCACAGTGCGCCCAGGCCAGCCCGTAAGCCACCTCGGCGTCAGTTTTGGCAAAAATATGCGGCACCCCGAAACTGTCGCGGACGATGTCGATGTTGGCAGGGTTGATCTGGCTGAAAACGGCCGACGGAAAGGCCAGCAAAAGGCAAAATGCAAGATGGTATTTGTTCATGGCAAGAAGGTAAGAATGGGAAACTGGATGCTAAGGTAAACGAGCAGGTTTAGTTTTATGCGTGTAGGAGGTGGTTGATTTCTATTGGCCATGGTTTTCACTTCTTCTAGGATAAAGTGAGCCGCCCCGGCCGTCGTTGCGCGTCCCCGCCAACGACGAATTACCACCCATGCCAGGCAACTTGAACCCTTCATTTGCCTGAACTTGCTGTTGCCGGGGGCGCGCAACATCTGCGGAAAGGCTCATGTTTTGCATCTGATAGCAAAATACCCGTTCGGATAAATGGCCATGAAATTTTCTCCCATATTTGCGGCTCATTTTCAATACTGTGTCGCCCATGAAGTACTTATTACCACTCCTTGCTGTTTTGTTTGTTTGCCCATTGAATGCCCAAAAACTTTTTAAACCCTCACCTGCTGCCGGAGAGGCTTTGCCGGAATGGGCGCAGGAAATGTATGCGGACCACCCGAATGTGTGGAAAATCGACGATGCTTACCGCACCTGGCGCAGCAGCCACCCCAAGGACAAAACGACATTTACCCAGTTTTACAAAAAATGGCGCCGCGCGATGGAGCCGTATATCGATGCTGCAGGCTGGGTGAAAATCCCGGAACCTGCCGAAACGGAAAGTTTCCAACAGCGCCTGCAACAATTAAAAAACGAGGCGGCCGGCTTCGGCCCCGGTCAGCCGGTCTGGACCAATATCGGCCCGTTTGAAACCTTCAACACCAATACCGGCCCCGAGCCCCTGGCCAAATCCGAACAGGCCAATATCTACTGTATCGACCAGTCTTTTTCCAACCCCGACATCGTGTATTGCGGCACGGAAGGTTCGGAAATTTATAAAAGTTCCGACCGCGGGTTGAACTGGACCTGTGTTTCCCGCACCTATGATATCTCCACTCCGACAGCGCTGGAGGTGCATCCTTACAACCCCGACACCGTGTTTGTGGGGGAAGGAGCCAATATCCGCAAAAGCACCGATGGTGGCGACACCTGGGTTACTGTGCTGACAGTCAATGATTTATCGCCCAATGAAATTCTGATTAACCCGGCCAATACACAAATTGTGCTGGCTGCAACCTTTAAGGGGCTTTACCGCAGTGCCGATGGCGGCCAGAACTGGACGCTGTTGTTTCCCGAAGCCTGTTACGATATCGAATGGAAAACGGACGACCCAGCCACCGCTTTTTTGGTGCGCAATGACCCTGCCGCGCAGATCTGCCGGTTTTATAAATCAGCCGACAGCGGCCTCACTTGGACCCTGAAAGACAACGGCTGGTTTTTCTCCGATTTGCCCGGCGTCAACGACGGCGGTGCGCGGCTGGCAGTCACCAAAGCCGATCCCAACCGCCTGTATGCCGTGCTGATCGGCGAAGCACAGACGGATGATTCCGGTTTTATCGGCATCTACCGCTCCGATGACGGCGGCGAAACCTGGACCCTGCCCAATCCGCCCGCAGGCGGCCCCTGGGTGGATGATTTGCACCCGAACATGGCCACCATCGGCCAGACGGGCGGTTACCACCAGGGCTTTTACAACCTCGGTTTCGATGCTTCCGATACGGATCCCGACCGCTTGCTGGCGGGTTTCCTCAATTTATGGATTTCCTCCGACGGAGCGGCGACGTTTGCCTGTATTGGCGGTTATTGCAACAACGACTTCAACTATGTGCACCCCGATTGCCAGGAAATCGAAATCAACGACAACGACGTGTGGATGACCAGCGATGGCGGAATCGAGTATTCCGGTGATTTTTTTCAAACCCATTATGCCCGCAACCGGGGCATCACCAGTTCCGATTTCTGGGGATTTGGAACAGGCTGGAACGACGATATTTTTGTCGGCGGCAGGTACCACAACGGCAATACGGGCTGGTATGAAGACTGGCTGCCCGGCGAGTGCCTGGGCCTTGGCGGCGGCGAAGCTTCCACAGGTTATGTAAACCCCGGCGCGGGCAGAAAAACGTATTTTTCGGATATCGGCGGCGCTGTTTTACCGGAAATTCAAAACGGATTTACCGAATATATCACCATTGGAAAATACCCCAATGAAAGTTATTACGATGCGGAAAGCGGCGAAATAGAATGGGACCCCAGGTGCTGGAATACCTTTTTTGTTTCCAATGAAAACAAACTCTGGAAAACCAGCGACAGCGGCGCCAGTTGGGAATTGTTGTTCGCTTTCGGCGACGATGTAAATGAACGGACGATGGGTTTTGAAATCAGTCGCAGCAACCCCGATGTCATGTACCTGTTCCAAAGAGCGGCGTACACCTGGGATCCGGGCAAATTGTGGAAAACCACCGACGGCGGTCAAAACTGGAACGAATTGCCACTGCCACCCGGTTATGCGCGCCGGATGGTGCTCACGCTCAGTGCGGAAGACGAAAACCTGCTATGGATCGCTTATCCCGATGCCGACAACGGACAAAAAGTATACCGCTCCCTGAATGGCGGCCAGCAATGGAACAACCTCAGCACGCCCGCCTTGAATGGCGAACACATCACCTATATCCTGCACCAGGGCGGCAGCGACGGCGGGGTGTACCTGGGCACTTACCGCAGCATCTGGTACCGCGACAATACAATGAGCAACTGGCTGCCCTACAACGATGGCTTGCCAAAAAGTGTGTCTACCTGCATTCTACGGCCGTTTTACCGGGATGGAAAGTTGCGGCTGGGCGCTTACGGCAAAGGCGTCTGGGAAGCGCCGTTTGTCAAACCCTCCGCACCTGTGGCGCAGCCGATGGTGAACAAAAGGGAAACAGATTGCCCCGCAGATACGCTGCAATTCGATGATTTTTCTATGCTCTCGCACGCGGGCGCCACCTGGAACTGGCAATTCCCCGGCGGCTCGCCCGCT
Source organism: Saprospiraceae bacterium (assembly GCA_020847425.1). Classification (GTDB taxonomy): domain Bacteria; phylum Bacteroidota; class Bacteroidia; order Chitinophagales; family Saprospiraceae; genus M3007. Next base: position 5,613 of record JADLCC010000110.1, on the reverse strand, counting down.
ACCTCGACGCTGCGCAACCCGCGGGTCGTATACAACAACGGCGCCGGCGAATACGATGTCACTTTGACCGTCACCAACCCGGAAGGCAGTTCCACCAAAACCATTGAAAAAATGGTGCGCGTGCTCGAACCAGTGGTGAATGAAATGCCCGTTTCAAACGACTTCTCCGGCGGATTGGATAACCTGACGGTGCTGAATCCGGACGATGGTATTACCTGGTCGCCTGTCGACATCACGACCTGCGAACCCGAGGGCAACACGGCTTATTTTGTAGATAACTATTCCTACAGTACATACGGACAAGATGAAATTTTGTTGCCGGTCAACCTCGACCTGACACAGGCCGTACACCCGGAACTGCGTTTCAGGGTCGCCTACGCACCGTATTTCGACGGCAATTTTTTCATCGATTCGCTGAAAGTGTTGATTTCGACTGATTGCGGCAGTTCGTTTGAAACCATCTTCCGCAGCGGCGGTGCAGCGCTGAGCACTACTACCAGCGGAACCGGGCCGGACAATTTGTACGAATACGATGCTTTTTCGCCCCAAAACTGCAATGAATGGCGGGATGTCACGCTCAACCTGGATGCTTACGCCGGCAAATTCGTCACGATCAAATTCCTGAACCAGTCCGGTTACGGAAATAATATGTACCTCGACGATATTGCGCTGGAAGATGCGTTTATGGTGGGCACAAATAGTCCCGACATCGCATCGCGTTTTCGTTTGTCGCCCAATCCGGCGGTTGCGACTACCCTGGCACAGGGCAGCGCCGCAAGTGCCGAAGATTTGACGTTGTCATTTTTCAATGCCACCGGTCAGCGACTCTGGAGCCGCATGGTTCAGGTGGCTGCGGGCCCCTGGGAAATTCCGTTGCAAATGGAGACTTTACCGGAGGGGGTGTATTGGCTGGAAATCAGCAATGCAGCAGGTGCAAAGTGGGTGGAAAAGATTGTGCGCATCATGCCTTGATGGCCCAAAAAGTTGGACTTTAACCATTGTTTTTACGCGCACGTAGAGTGATGGAACACGGATGACACAGATGGGACACAGATTTTAAGGATTTTTTCCTTATCCTATATGGATTACAGTAATAGTTGTATCCATTTAATCTGTATCATCTGTGTTCCGTCTACTCTACGAGAGAAAAAATCCTTTTAAATCTGTGTCCCATCTGTGTCATCTGTGTTCCATCACTCTACGACGGGTAAATATAAATGATTCGTTATCAACCAGATACTCAAAAAAGCAAATCACTCCTCCTTCCCAATCCGCATATAATCCAGCACCATTTTAATCTGCCCGTAAGAATATTTGTCGCCAAAAAACGCTTTGGCGGCTGCGCTGATCGTCGTGTTCTGCTCCCGGAAAAAGGCCTCGATTTCTTCCACCTGTTCACGTTGCATCAGTTGGAAAATATCGAGTTCGCCGATGCCGATGAAATGCCCGAGGTGCCCTTCGATGGTGGAAGTGGCCAGGCTGCGTTCGCGGGCAATCTCCTCGACGGTTTTACCGGCTTTGTACAGCTCGAAACTTTGGGTTTTGGTGTCGATTTTCACGGGTTTATCTTCCATCGCTTCGGCCATTTCAACCAGCTGCTCCGTCGGGATATTGAATTCCTCGCAATAGGCCTGTACCATGGCGGTGAGTTCGGCGCCGAACTGCTTTAGTTTCACCGTTCCGATACCTTTCACTTTTTTCAGCATGGCTGGGTTCAGCGGCAGCAGTTCTACCATTTCCAGCATGGAGCGCGTTGCCAGCACAGCATACAATTCCACATTGTGTATTTCCGCAGTATCCTCGCGCCATTTCTTCAGGCGGCTGAACAGGATGGGGTGCGGCACATCTTTCGACAGGGCGGCAGGCTTGGGCGCCGGGGCTTTCAGCGCCTGGAAATCCAGTTCCGCATCCGCTTTGGCCCGGAGGTAGCGCACCGATTCAAAACCCTTCTGCGCGTTTGCGAAACAGGCGTTTTTGCCAAACATTTCTTTTTGCAGGGCATCCAGGGCTTCCTGCACCGCTTTTTTTACGTTTTTGTTGTCGGTCACAACCTGGATATTGCGCGCGGCGGGCAGCAGGAATTTGCCCAGTTTTTCCTCGAAATAAACACCCGCTTTTTGCAGGCGGTTTTGCAAATCAGGGTTGTCTTCCGGCAAAATATCCTGTGTGAAATACTGCTGAATTTGCGGGATAAACTTCTCGGCCACGGTAAACACCTGTTCCAAAGTTTGTGCTTCAATGGCTTTCAGTTGCTGCCAGGCTTCCGGCTGCAACGTGTTGTCGTGTTCGTACATCAGGCGGTTCAACTGGCTGAAAAACTGGCGCATGCGGGCGAAATCGAACAATTCGAGCAGCAGCGACTGCTGAAATTCCGCTTTTGAACGCGCGAGGTGGCGCTCGTCCGGCGCATTTTTATCGGCTTCTTCGGTGTAGTTTTTGACCACATGGTCGGTCCGCACACTTGAAGGAATAATTTTGGAGCGCAGCACGATACCTTCAAAACTTTTGCAGCGGCTCAAGGCCACGTACACCTGCCCGTGCGCGAAAGCCGCTTGCGCGTCGATAATGGCGCGCTCGAAAGTGAGCCCCTGGCTTTTGTGGATCGTGATGGCCCAGGCCAGTTTGAGCGGGTACTGCGTGAACGTACCGAGTAACTGTTCTTCCACTTCCTTGCTCTGCTCGTTCAGGGTATATTTCACGTTGGTCCACTCGGCCGGCACGACCTCGATGTCCTCGTCGTCGCCGGGACAGCGCACGATGATAACGCCCTCGCGGAAGCCCGTTATTTTGCCGATTTTGCCGTTGTAAAAGCGTTTTTCGCGCGCTATGTCGTTTTTGACAAACATCACCTGCGCGCCTTTTTTGCACTCAAATATTTCGTCGGCTGGAAAAGCGTAGTTCGGGAAATCGTCCTTCACGACGGCTTTGAAGGTCTGCTGGGGTTCCCTGATTTCGGCCAGTTTTTCGCTGTTGATTTCCTGCGCCGAGGCATTGTGCGCGGTCAGCGTGATGTAGGGCTCCTCCGCAGTGGGCTGGAAATGGGCGACATAGCGGCTATTGAGCAGACTCAGAACAGCCTCGTCGATTTTGTTGTCGCGCACCTTGTTCAGCAGGTCGATAAAGGTCGTGTCCGACTGCCGGTAAATGTGTTTCAGTTCGATGGAAACGGGATCGGTGCCGCGCAGGGCATGGCTGCCGAAGAAGTAGGCGGTCTGGTAGTGCTCGCGCAGGAGGTTCCATTCCTCATCCTTCACCACCGGCGGTAGTTGGTGCAGATCGCCGATCATCAGCAATTGCACCCCGCCGAAGGGTTTGGAGCGGTCGCGGTAGCGCCGCAAAACGTCGTCGATGCCGTCGAGCACGTCGGCGCGCACCATACTGATCTCGTCGATCACCAGCAGGTCGAGGCTTTGGATCAGCCGGATTTTTTCGCCGGAAAAACGCCGCTGCCGCGAAGGGTCCTGTACGCTGCCGGGTAGATACGGCCCGAACGGCAACTGGAAAAACGAGTGGATCGTCATGCCGCCGGCATTGATAGCCGCGACGCCGGTGGGCGCCACCACGACCATTCGTTTGGTCGCTTCCTGTTTGATCTGATGTAAAAAGGTGGTTTTGCCTGTTCCTGCCTTGCCGGTCAGGAAGATGTTTTTGTGCGTATGGCGCACATAATCGAAGGCAAGTTCGAGTTGCGGATTCGATTGGAAAGACATAGTAGGAGCGGATTAGATGAAGCGTGTGTGTTTGATGTGCGGGTGAAGGTAAAAGAATTTGTTGACATAAAAAAAGAGTCAGATATGATACATTTGCCAACACCTTTCGGTTTCACCCAAGCCAAACAAACATGCCGCTCGCACAACCGCTCGCCGAACTCCGCCGACAACTCGAAGCGCAACTCCGGGACAACCAACTCCCGGAAGCGCTGAACGCGTTGCTCGAACAACTCCCCAACGGCTCGGAAAAGTACCGCATCGTGTCGGCGCTTATCGCCCGGCTGAATGCGGCCAATAAAGAGCGTTTCCGCAATACTATTGCTTTGGATGAATACCAGCGGCGCGTAGATCAGGTTTCCGCCGATTTTTTTGACTTGCTTAGCGACCTGAGAGAAGCCGATTTTGAGGTTTCAGAAAAAACGACCGCCAACGGCAAACCCGCCAAACGCGGCAGCGTACTCTACCGGGTGCCGCATGTAATGCCCCTTCAAAAACCCACGCGCTGCACGATCCGCGTAGCCGTCAATGAAGACGCCATTCTTGAAAACATCCTGCTCGACGAACATGTGGAAATAAAATCGCGCGTCGAAATTTCCGATGTGATGAGCGCCGAACTCATTGATCCTGAAGGCGGTACGTTCCGGATCAATCCGCTGAACACCCGCACCCAACTGGTGCGTGACACCGGCTACACCGAATGGATTTTCAATGTCACGCCGCTGATAGAAGGTGTGCATCAGTTGCTGGTGAAAGTGTCCATTATGGAAATCATGCCGGGTTTTCCCGATCCGATTCCCCGGGAAGTGTCGGTGATGGAAACGGTTACCATCGTCACGGAAGGCGCAGCGCCGAAAGATAACGCGCCTGTGGAATTTAAACCCAGCGGCCAGTCTTTTGCTTTTCAAAGTTCATCGACCGTGGCAGGGATGTATGAGGTGAAGTACAGCAAGGAATCGGAATCTATCCCTTTGGAATCTGTCCCCGAACAAAGAGAACGGCGCGGACTTCGTGCGCTGGCTGTTTTTCTTGCTTTTATCGTGCTGGCGCCTGCGGTCACCTGGGCGTTTGCGCCTGAAATTCCAGCCTGGGTTTATGCCCGGTACATCGAGGATACGCCCGAGGCGTATGCCGGATTTATCGAAAAATTTCCGAAAAGCCCGCGCCGGGAAAAAGCGTATTATTATAAAGCGGAAGCAAGCGGCTTATTGGCCGACTTTCTGGTGTATCAGGATAGTTTTCCTCACGGGGAATTTGAAAATCAGGTGCTGAATATGGTTGCCTCTTTGGAAAGAAAGAACAATGGCGGTAGCGAGATCAATCCTTTCGGAAAAAATAATGGCGGCGGTGGTATCGGCAGTGGCGATGGTGAGGGGACAGACGTTTCCGTAGGTGGCGGCCTGGCTGGTCGCGCTGTAGTGAGACGTAGGAAAATCAGCGCCTCACCAGAAAAACAGGGCAAGGTAGTTATTGAAGTCTGTGTCGATAATAATGGCAAAGTTGTAAGCGCCGATTACACACCTCGCGGCTCCACCACCAGCGACAGCGAACTTCGCGCCCTGGCTGTTTCGGCTGCACGGGCTTATACATTTGCGCCATCCGCTAACGCAAAAGAATGCGGCAGGATAACGTTCTCTTTTGGCTTGAAGTCACTGTCTGACTCCAGCACAGATGCTGCACCTAGTGACGGGGTGGCTTGGAGCCACCCCGTCACTACGCTTGGCGGCACAGCGCTACCTGCAGGAACAGAGGACCCTTCTAAAGTGAGTCATGATGCTACAACTACGACGCCCCCTGCGACTACGCCCGGCGGCACAACGCCGCCTGCCGATAACGCTACTACCAAATCCACTCCGGAAGATACGCCCTCCCGTACCCGCCGCTCCGGTATCCACGATATCGTGCG
>JADLCC010000109.1 GCA_020847425.1 Saprospiraceae bacterium | reverse complement strand
TGGGCGATGATCCGGGCGTGGTATTCGATGTTGGCTGCGGAAGCGACGCGGTTGCTGAGTTCCACAAGGTAATAAGGACCGCCGACTTTATCGAGGTCGCCGCTTTTGCGCAGTTCTTCCGTAACAGTGAGCAGGTCGACGGGGTTGGAGCGTTCGAACAGGCGGATAATAGCGCTGTAGATATGCTGGTGCGCTTCCAGGTAAAAACTGTCCGGCCGCAGCGCATCCATCACCATAGGTAGCGCATCGCGGTCGAGCATGAGCGCACCGAGCACGGCTTCTTCGAGCGGAATAGCCTGCGGCTGCACCTTGCCAAACACATAGTTGGAAAGGCCGTCATTGGCGGCCGTATTGCGACGGTTGCGCTGCGCGCCCGATTGATTGTATTGTGCGTTACCGCTTGATTCGTCCATACTGTTGCTTCAATCTCGTTTACCTTCCCGGCGGGGCTACAAACCTACTCTGAACGCGGCTGATTTTTAATTTCCAAACAATCCGTGTAGTGAATAACTGTGGAAAACCCTCAGCATAAGTGTTGGGAACTGTGAAAACCATACAAGTTATGCACATTGTATTTGGGTTTTCCACATAGGTGAAATACGCTGATTTTTGAAAACCTGATTATTTTAACACTTTGAATTGTAGATTATTATGAAAACGCATATTGCTGTTTTTGCCTGTTTCCGTAGATTGCTTCAAGTAAAGTTTTGGTTAATTTTCCACAGTGCAAAAGTTTTTGATGTGTTTTTCAGAAAGACAAAGTTAAAAACTAATGTTTTAAATTACTTGTTTCTTTTTTTTGAAGACCAAAACTTTTTGCGTCGACACATTTTGTAACAAACGACCGTTTTTTTGTGTATTCGACCGTTTTCTTAAGAATGTGTCGCATTTCACAAAAAAAGCCTGTGCAGGGTGTCCGGCACAGGCTTTTTTTAAAACAAAAAATGATCAAAAATTTTTTTCAGAAAGTGCGAAAAAACGCTGCAGTCTGGGCGTTGAAAATGCTTGAAGGTTGAGGATCAATACCTTGGCTCCATTGCATGGCACAGATTGCCCTTTGCCTTTTGTCCTTTGCCTTTTTAATTTCTTTCATTCTCCACATTATTCAGCCGCTGCCGCACTGCTTCAATGGCCCTGCGCTGCGCTTCCTGGTTCACCAGGTTTTGCTCCTGCTCGCGTTCGTTTTTCACAATATCGTCTTCGGCTTTCACGATTTTTGCTTTCCAGGATTCAATGTCTTTCCGCAAGCCATCGTTTTCCTTCTGCATACTTTTTTGCTTTTTGTCGAGGTCTTTCAGTTTGTCTTCCTCGGCTTTCAGTTCATTCGCGATGGCTTCGCGGCGCACATCGATATAAAACTGGCGCAAAGCGCGGCTCACTTCTTCCGCGCGCCCCGGATTGTCGCGGCGGCTCAGGAAATAGGTGCCTGCATCGAACCAGATATTAATGGCGGCATTGGCGTCGTTTTTTTCGATGGTGGAATAAATGGAAAACGCGTCATCGCCCATCATCGACGATTTCAGCCCGGTGGCGGTCCACTCGCCCGATTTTTTATCTTTTTTCAATTTGGCGCCAAAATTCTTCTTGGCAAAGTCTTTCCACATATCCTCTACCGTACCGGCAGCGGTATTGGTAAACTCCATCCGAAAGCAAGGCCTGCTGCCGAATGACATCACCCGTTCGGTTTCGATGACAGTATTCCACTGTGCCGTCAACGCAGAAGCAGAAACCAGGAGTAACAGGACAGGGAGGAAAATTTTCATGTGCATAAGTTTTAGATTTTGAGCAATTTAGGAAAATGTATAAAAAGTGGTAATTCGTTTCACCATAAAACAAATATAAAACGCAGTTGGAGACCGAAGTCACAGATTTTAAAAAAAATCATTTGAACGGGTGGCTGTAAAATGCCCGAAAGCAGTTTTCTTTGTGGCCCGCTTTCCTGAAAAAGGCTGAAAATCAACACTGATAACTGATAACCGATAACCAATAACTAATAACTACTTTTGTAGCAATGGCAAAAATCCTGATTGTTGACGATGAAGTGCCTATTCGCCGGACCCTGCGCGATATCCTTGAATTTGAGGGATATGACGTGGAGGAAGCCGCCGACGGACTGGAATGTATTGCCAAGGTGCAAAAAGAAAAGTTCGATGTTATTATTACCGACATCAAAATGCCGAAAATGGACGGCATTGAAGCGCTCGAACGCCTGCAAATCCTGAGCCCGGAAACGCCCGTTATCATGGTCAGCGGCCACGGCACCATCGATACCGCCGTTGAAGCCGTAAAAAAAGGCGCTTTTGATTTTATCTCCAAACCGCCGGATCTAAACCGAATGCTCATCACCGTGCGCAATGCGCTGGAACGCAGCGAACTGGTGAATACCACCCACGTACTCCGCAAACAGGTGAAAGCCAATAAAGGGGTGAATATGATCGGGGAAAGTGCGCCGATCCTCGAAATAAAAAAAATGCTGGAAAAGGTGGCGCCCACAGAAAGCCGGGTACTGATTACCGGGCAGAATGGTACGGGTAAAGAACTCGTTGCCCGCTGGATACACGAAAAAAGCAACCGCGCCGACGGATCGATCGTTGAAGTGAACTGCGCGGCAATTCCTGCAGAACTCATTGAAAGCGAACTGTTTGGGCATAAAAAAGGTTCGTTCACCGGCGCCATTGCCGACCGCCCCGGCAAATTCGAACAAGCCAACGGTGGCACTTTGTTCCTCGATGAAATCGGCGATATGAGCCTCGATGCGCAGGCCAAAGTGTTGCGCGCGCTCCAGGAAAGCAAAATAACAAGGGTAGGGGACAGCAAGGAAATTAAAGTGGATGTGCGCGTATTGGCCGCCACCAATAAAGACCTCCGCGAGGAAATTTCGGGTGGCCGTTTCCGCGAAGACCTGTACCACCGCCTCGCCGTAATTGTGGTCAGGGTGCCTGCGCTGAATGAGCGCCGCGAAGATATTCCCCTGCTGCTCGAACATTTCAACCGCCGCATCGCCGACGATTATGGTCACGCGCCCAAAACATTCACACCAGAAGCCATCAAATCGCTTCAGGATTACAACTGGACGGGGAATATCCGCGAACTGGCCAATGTCATCGAACGCCTGTTTATTCTTTGCGACCAGGTGGTGACCGCTGACGATGTACAGTTGTATGTGTACCCGAATAAGTAGGCAATGGAACACGGATTAAACGGATGACTCATGTTTAATCCGTGTTCTTTTTTTCGCTTGTCGAAACCATTCACATCAAGTTGTTTAATTATTGTCAAAAAAAACTTGAGATTCGATAAACAAAAATTGTCGCCCCCCGTTTCACTGTGCGGTAAATAGTAGGAGAAAGATGATGTGCGAATATCATGTGATCATTACCTTTGCCGCGATATTATTTGTAAGCCTGCCTTACAGTGCCGCTGCTGACACCAGAGTAATCTTTTACCACACCAGTTTTTAGTCCGTACTACCATTTACCCAACGGCTTCGTTTCCGGGTATGGGACTATCTATTGTTATTAGGTTGATGAGGGTTAATGGGGGTTGATGGGGGTTGATAAAGGTTTATAAGGGTTGATAAGGGTTGATATTTGAGTGGTCCTTATCAACCCTTATCAACCCTTATCAACCCTTATAAACCTTTATCAACCCTCATCAACCCTCATCAACCTAAAAAAGAGTCTCTTTTACAAAATCAACCACAGCAGTATGGCAAAGCGCCTGTTACCTATTGGAATCGATGATATGGCTTTTTATGTGCCGAAACTCTATCTCGATATCCATGCATTGGCCGAAAAACGCAATATTTCCTACGAAAAACTTTCCCAGGGCCTCGGCTTGTTCAAAATGGCTATCTGCGACGTACATGAAGACGCCGCGACCATGGCTGCCGAAGCCATTGCCGAACTGATAGAGCGCAATCAACTCGACCCACGCCGCATCGGTCGCATCTACCTCGGCACCGAAAGCGCGCTCGATGGCGCTAAACCGACCGGCACTTACGCAGTGGAAATGCTCGGACAACGGTTTGCTGCGCGCTACGGGCCTGATTGTTTCCGGCATTGCGATGTGGTCGACATGACTTTTGCGTGTATTGGCGCCACAGATGCCCTGCATAATACCCTCGACTGGGTGGCTGCCGATGGCGACAATATCGGTATCGTGGTTGCGAGCGATGTTGCGAAATACGAACTCGGCTCCAGCGGCGAATATACCCAGGGCGCCGGAGCGGTCGCCATGCTCGTGCGCAGAAACCCGCGCCTGCTGGCTGTGCGCAACCTGTTCGGCGTGGCCATGGAAAGTGTGCACGATTTTTACAAACCGCGCCGCGAACGTTTTACCGAAACGCCGGTGTTTGACGGACAATATTCCAACCAGTGTTATCAGAACCGGATGACGGAAGCACTGGCCGATTTTCGCCGGCGGGCTATTGCAGGCGGGGTATTTCGGAACGATCAATACCTGGCCTTGTCCGAACGCTGGGCGCGTATGATTTTCCACCTGCCCTACGCCTTTCATGCCAAACGGATGTATGTCGAACAATTTGTAACGGAAAGAAAAGCCAAGGGCAACTGGGCCGCTGATGTGCAGCGTTTTGGTTTCAATGAGCCCGCTTCGGATGCGTTTTCAGACCGCAAGTCATTTGAAAAAGCGCAGGCCGTTTTTTTTAAAACTGTGAGCGAATCTTCCCTGTATCGCCGTTTTGTCAGCGAAAAACTCGAAAAAGCACAACGCGCCAGTCAGGATACCGGCAACCTGTACACCGCGTCTATTTTCCTGGCCCTGATGAGTACCCTCGAAATTGACGGCGCTGAAGGCGCTCGACTGGCCGGCAAAAAACTGGGTTTCATAGCCTACGGCAGCGGCTCCAAAGCCAAGGTTTTTGAAGCGGTCGTTCAACCTGGCTGGGCCGAAATCGCAGCAAAATTCAAGGTTTTTGAAAAACTGCAACAACGCCGCGCCATCGACTATGACCAATATGAAAACCTGCACACCGGCGAACAACAGGGTTCCGTGCTGGCTGAAATGGGGCATTGGGGACTGAAAGAAATTGGAAAAGAAGGGGTGACACTGGGTGCGCGGTATTATGCGTCGTTCTAGTCCAGTGAAGCGGTGTCATTTGCGAGGTACGAGCAAGTGACATCTCGAAATGGTAGTACTTTCGACAGGATTTAAAGGATTGAAATCAGACTCAGTTATTTTTTACACAAATGCTTGAGTATCAAGCCGGATAACCAATAACTGATAACCAATAACTAATCATATGCAAACCCTCCTAAATAAATACGCCCGTCTGCTCGTCCAGTATTGTTTACAGGTAAAGGACGGCGATAAAGTATTCATTTCCAGTAGTTTATTGGCTGAGCCACTGGTGCGGGAAGTCTATCGGGAAGCCTACGAAGCCGGCGCGGCGCTGGTGGAATGCGATCTGGCTTTCCGCGAACGCGAACGGATTTTTACCCAGCATGCCAATGAACAGGCCTTCAGGACCTTGCCGGTGCTGAGCACTATTGCCATGGAAACTTTCGATTGTTACCTGCACATCCGCGCACCTTTCAACCTGCGGGAATACAGCGGCGCCACGCCGGAGCAGGCCCAGATGCGCAATGAAGCCCTGGCGCCCATCAATAAAGCCTATTTTGAACGCACAGCCGACCGCCGTTTGCGCCGCAACCTCTGCCAGTACCCTACCGATGCTTCGGCACAGGAAGCGGGCATGAGCCTCAGCGAATACGAGCAATTTGTTTACGGCGCCTGCAAACTGTACAACGACGATCCGCAGGCTGCATGGCTCGAAGTGCGCGCCGGTCAGCAACGCATTGTCGATCACCTGAATGCCTGTACCACCGTGCGTTACCTCAGCAACGGAACGGATATTACCTTCAGTACGGAAGGGCGGATCTGGATGAATTCGGACGGGCAAACCAACATGCCCTCCGGCGAAGTGTACACCAGTCCGGTGGAAGACAGTGTAAACGGTACCATACATTTTTCCCTGCCCTGCATTTACCAGGGCGTTGAAGTGGAAGGTGTAACGCTTTGGGTTAAAGAAGGTTATATCGAAAAATGGGAGGCGCAGCGCGGCAAGGAATTCCTCGACCAGGTTTTTGCCATGCCCGGCACCCGGCGCTTCGGAGAGGCCGCTATCGGTACCAATTACGATATCCAGCGCATGACGAAAAACATCCTGTTCGATGAAAAAATAGGCGGTACCATCCACATGGCCATCGGCCAGAGTTACCTGCAAACAGGTGGTAAAAACGAATCTCCCGTACACTGGGATATGATTACGGATATGACCCAGTGCGGTGAAATCTGGGCGGACGGGGAAAAAATTTACCAGAACGGCAAGTTTATTATTTGAGGTAGTTTTAACCCCTGATTCGCATGACTCACATTACATTTACCGGAAAATACTCCGGTTATGCTACGTCTTTCCCTCTTTGTTTTCATTTGCCTGACATGCAGTCTTTTACAGGCACAAACTTTGTCCTCTCCCAACGGAGCCTTGCGCCTGCAAATTGAAGCTGCTCCGGCGCTCGGCTGGCAACTTTTCCTGCGCGACAAGCCGCTTACCCTGCCCGCCCCGCTGAATATGACCATCGAAGGCATCGGTACGCTGGGCATTAATGTAAACGTGCTGAAAACAGAAACAAGCAGTGTGCGGCGCAGTGTAAAACCCGAGGTGCGCCAGAAAAGCGCTGTTATCCAGGAGTCGTATAATGAATTGATTATCAGGTGCAAAGGCGACTGGGGGGTAGTTTTTCGCGCCTACGACGAAGGGGTAGCCTATCGGTTTTTCACCGAATTCAAAACCAATGAAGTCCTGGTGACGGACGAAACCTGTGCATTTCGTCCCGCTGCCTGCACCATGATGTTTTTCCCGGAAGAAGAAGGTTTTTACTCCCACAATGAGCGGATTTTCCTGCCCCTGACGCCTGCTGAAATCAACGAAAACCGCCTGGCCAGTCTGCCCTTGCTGGTAGAAATGCAAGGTGGCGCAAAAGTGCTCGTTACAGAAACTGACCTGCAGGAATACCCTGGGCTCTGGAGGCACGGCAGCAATGGCAAAAACGGCAACCTGATCGGCACTTTCCCTTACTACCCCGAAACGACGGTGCGCACCAGCAACCGCGATATTCAACCCGTCGACAGGGCACACTATTTAGCCAAAACAAAAGGCAAACGCAGTTACCCCTGGCGCCTGTTCCTCGTTGCAGAAAAAGACACCGACCTGCTGAACAACCAAATGCCCTGGCTGCTGGCCGAACCCAGCCGGATAAGCAATACGGACTGGATCCGCCCCGGCAAGGTGGCCTGGGACTGGTGGAACAACCTCAATCTGGAAGGAGTCAATTTTCGCACAGGTGTGAATACGGAAACCTACAAGTATTTCGTGGATTTCGCTGCCGAAAACGGTCTCGAATACATCATTCTGGATGAAGGCTGGTCGCAAACCGGCAACCTGCTGCTCAATAGCGGCGTCGATATGGATAACCTGGCCGCCTATGCCAAATCAAAAAAAGTAGGCCTGATTCTCTGGGCAACCTGGGTGGCTGCGGATATCCACTTCGAGAACATTTTGCCGGATTTGAAAAAATGGGATATCAAGGGGCTCAAAATCGACTTCATGCAGCGCGACGACCAGGAAATGGTGCAGTTTTACTGGCGAATGGCCGAACAATGCGCCCGGCACCAACTGCTGGTGGATTACCACGGCGCATATAAACCCTCCGGCCTGCACCGCACCTGGCCCAACGTAATCAGTTTTGAAGGCGTCTACGGGCTGGAAAATGCCAAATGGGACGTCAAAAAACGCATCGACGCAGAGCACGACGTGACCTTGCCGTTTACCCGGCAGGTGGCAGGTCCTATGGATTACACTCCCGGCGCCATGCTCAACTACCAAAAAGAAGACTGGTCGCCTTCCTTCAACCGGCCGGCTTCCATGGGCACCCGCTGCCACGAACTGGCGAAATATGTGGTATTTGAAAGCCCACTACAAATGCTCTCCGACAGCCCAACCAATTACCAAAAAGAACCTGAATGCCTGCAATTCCTCTCCAAAGTGCCCTCTGTCTGGGATAAAACCATCCCGCTTGCGGGTAAAGTTGGCGATTATGTCGCCATTGCCCGGCAGGCAGCCAACGGTCTGTGGTACCTGGGCGCTATGGGCGACTGGACTGGCTGGACGCTGACCATTGACACGCGCTTTTTGCCGGCCGGAACATACGAAATGGAAATTTTCGAGGACGGTATCAATGCCGACCGCAATGCGCAGGACTACAAACGGCGGACTACGGTGATGAAGAGCGGGGATATCCTCACGGTTAAAATGGCGCCGGGCGGCGGGTATGTGGCGGTGCTGCGGAAACTGTAGTGAATGTGTTTTGGTGTTTT
>JADLCC010000108.1 GCA_020847425.1 Saprospiraceae bacterium | reverse complement strand
GGGCCATCGGTTGGGAAACCATCAATTCGATCGGGTCTTTCGGCCTGCTGAGTACCTACAATGCACTGAGCGGTAAAGTCGGGAAACTCCAGTATTACGGTTTTTACAGCAAACGGGTATCCGAAGGATACCGCGACAACAGCGCGTCAGACTACGACGGCCAGGGGCTGGTGCTGAAATACGAAGTAAGTAAAAACCTGACGTTTGGCGCCGAACTATTGCGCTCTAATTACACTTACCACATCCCAGGGCCGCTGACAGACGCCATGTTCCAGGCCGATCCGCGCCAGTCGACCCGCTCCCGTAATTATTTCAACCCGAAAATATACGTTCCAGCCCTGTCACTGGAATGGAAAACGGGCGCTCGCAGCCTCCTGGCCTGGAAAGCATCCGCTATTTTGGGAGACCGCAACAGTGTAATGTATGACCGAACGGCCAATATTCCGGACACCATCAACAGGGCGACGCTGGCCTACAATCCGCGCCAGGTGGACATCGACAATTTTAACAGTTACAATACGGAACTGCGCTTCCTGCAGCATTATTCGCTAAGGGGCAATACTTCGACCTTTTCAGCGGGCGTTCAATACATCAACAACGACCTGCACCGCCGCCACCAACCCAATACCGGTTCTACCGGGACCGATTATGACCTGACTGTCCCCGATGACATCTGGAAACGCGACCTGCACCTGAAAAGCCGGAACATAGCATTGTTCATTGAAAATAAATTTCAACTCAGTCGTCGGTTCTCCCTGAGCCCCGGCATCCGTTACGAATCGGGCAATTCCAAACTTTCGGGCATCACCAACTACTACGACCCGGAAGAACTGCCCAATACCATCAAGCGCAATTTCCCTTTGCTGGGCTTTAGCGCTGATTTTGTGGCAGGTAAATCCCAGAATCTGTATGCCGGTTTTTCCCAGGCCTACCGCCCGGTAATCTTTAAAGACATTATTCCGGGCTCCATTCTGGAACGCGCGGATAAAAACCTGAAGGATGCATTCGGGTATAATGCAGAATTGGGCTGGCGCGGTACGGCCGGCGGTTTTAAATGGGACCTCAGCGGTTTCGTGTTGCAGTACAACAACCGTCTCGGCAGCGTTTCACTGGAAGAAAACGGCACTTTTTACATTTTGCGTACCAATATCGGCAACAGTATTACGTATGGTTTGGAAGCGTTTGGCGAATACAGTTTTCAACTTTCGGATGACTTGCGCTGTAATGTGTTTACGTCAACTGCCTTTTTTAATGCGAAATACCAGGATGCCGCTATTCGTACCGGTGATAAAAACACAGACATATCCGGCAATAAAGTAGAAAGCGTACCCGATGTCATCACCCGCAACGGCCTGAGTTTCAAGTATAAAAAATTGAGCGTTTCCGCCCTGTACAGTTACACGGCAGAAACTTTTGCGGATCCGCTGAACACGGTGACGCCTTCCGCTACCGGAGCAGTAGGGCTAGTACCTGCTTACGGATTACTAGATTTGAACGTTGCCTGCCGGATTTACGCCAACATGGCTTTGCGGCTGAGTGTCAACAATGTGACCGACGAACAGTATTTTACCAAACGCCCGACCTTCTACCCGGGCGCAGGTATCTGGCCATCGGATGGACGGAGCGCTGTGCTGACTTTGTCGGTCAAACTGTAAGTTAAGATTTGATTTTGAGAGCCGGTGCAACGCGGATTACGCAGATGGGGCGGATTTGCGCAGATTATTATACCTCATCGGTAAATCTGCGTAAATCCGCCCCATCTGCGTAATCCGCGTTTTGTTATTCTATAAAAAAATTGTGTGTATCCGACACAAATCAGAATCTAATTTTTACCTTTGTCTCAGAACATTGCAAAAAATGGGTTTCCGGTACTGAATGCAAATTTTCTTGTCTGTCAAAAATGCAAAAAACACAAACCTAGGTGCCGAGTTAAAATCAGTTTGAGTTATTTTTTATACAAATGCTTGAGTATCAAGTCGGATAACTGATAACTGATACCCGATAACTACTTAGATTTTCAGGTATGATGACGCGATACCCTCACGAAACCCGCATTTTAGTTGCTACCGACTGCATCATCTTTGGGTTTAACGGAGAGGAACTAAAATTGCTGATCATCAAACGAAATTTTGAACCGGAGGAAGGCAAATGGTCATTGATGGGCGGTTTTCTGCATGAAAACGAAGACCTGGAGGCAGGCGCCAAACGCATTTTGTACGATCTGACCGGACTGAACAATATTTATGTGGAACAACTGGGCGCTTTTGGAAAAGTCCATCGCGATCCGGTGGAACGCACCTTGTCTGTCGCCTTTTTTGCACTGATTAACATCCATAATCACGACCAGGAGGCAGTGAAAGCGCATTATGCCAACTGGGTTAGTCTGAAAAACAAACCCGAGTTGATATTTGACCACGATGAGATGGTGACGATGGCATTGGATCACCTGCGATACAACGCGGCACTACATCCGATCGGGTTCGAATTGCTCCCAGAAGAATTTACGATACCGCAGTTGCAGAAACTGTATGAGGCAATTTACGACATGCGGCTCGACCGTAGAAATTTCAGTCGAAAAATACTTTCTACTGGACTATTGGTGGATACCGGCTGGAAAAACGAACATTCAACCACCAAAAAAGCCGTGTTGTACCGGCTGGATAAAGAAAAGTACCAAAGAAAATTCTACGCTTTCTGGAATTTTATTCCCAATATTAATCCGAATCATGCTTGATCTTTTTGGATAGAATACCCCTGACTGTCAGACAATTCAACGCTGACATATTTTTTTAGCATAAAATGTGTCAGAATGACACAGGGTTTTAATCCATGAATAACGAATAACCAATGACTGTAAATATGAAAAAACAAATAGCACTCCTTTATCTGCTCGCATCCTGTATCGCAATTCAGGCACAGGCTCCGGCAGTTTTTAAGGTAGATGTAGCCCATCCCGGCGCGGACATTTCGCCGTCGATGTGGGGGCTTTTTTTTGAAGACATCAATATGGGGGCTGACGGTGGATTGTACAGCGAACTGGTAAAAAACCGCTCTTTTGAGTTTTTTAAACCCATGATGGGTTGGAAAGAGGCCAAAAAAGATTGGGCTTCGAGCAAAATCTTATTGGTAAACAGGCAGGAAAAAAATACTGCCAATCCCCGTTTTATCCATGTGACGGTTAATGCCAGCACGGGTGCTTTTGACCTGACAAACGAAGGGTTTCGGGGTATGGGCCTGAAAAAAGGTGTCGAATATGATTTCTCCGTGTGGTCGCGGCTGTTGTCCGGCAACATGCAATTGCGCGTCGAGTTGCTGAACGCCGCAGCCGAAGTGATCGGAACGGCAAGCCTTCCATTGGCTGCAAACAAGGAATGGAGTCGCCAGGCGGTTCGTTTGCAATGCACCCAAACCGAACCCAAAGGCAGTCTACGAATCTGGTTTGAAGGAAATGGCGAAGCAGATTTGGATATGATTTCTCTTTTTCCGCTGGATACCTGGAAAAACCGTCCGGGTGGCCTGCGGGCCGATCTGGTGCAGTTGCTGGCCGATATGAAACCGGGGTTTATGCGTTTTCCCGGCGGCTGTATTGTAGAAGGACACGACCTGAGCACACGTTACCAGTGGAAAAAAACAATTGGCCCCATTGAAGAACGCAGTGCAATGATCAATCGCTGGAACAACGAATTCGCCCACCGTCCGGCGCCCGATTACTTTCAGTCCTTCGGGCTCGGTTTTTATGAGTACTTCCAACTTTGTGAAGATATTGGGGCAGCGCCCCTGCCTATTCTGAATTGTGGAATGGCCTGCCAGTTCAATACTTCCGAATTGGTGCCGCTCGACCAACTCGACCCGTATATTCAGGATGCGCTGGATCTGATCGAGTTTGCCAATGGAGATGCAACTACGAAATGGGGCGCTCTGCGTGCCAGTCTGGGTCACCCTGCGCCGTTTGGACTCCAATTTATGGGGGTTGGCAACGAACAGTGGGGAGCACAGTATATCGAGCGGTTTCAAGTATTTCAAAAAGCCATCAAATCAAAATATCCCGATATTCAACTGGTGTCTAGTGCAGGTCCCGGCTCCGAGGGCGAACAATTCAGTTATCTTTCTAAAGCCCTGGACAGTCTCGGGGCGGATATTGTGGATGAACATTATTACCAAATTCCGGGCTGGTTTCTCAACAACGCGGCCCGTTATGACAAATACGACCGCAAGGGCCCTAAAATTTTTGCAGGAGAATACGCTGCGCAAAGCGATCGTGTCGTCAGTATGGAAAACAAAAACAACTGGCGTTGCGCACTCGCAGAAGCGGCATTTATGACCGGCCTCGAACGGAATGCCGATGTGGTTCGAATGGCCTCCTACGCACCGTTGATGGCGCATATTGATGGCTGGCAATGGAAACCGGATATGATCTGGATGGATAATCTGCATTCTTTCGGCACACCCAATTATTATGTGCAAAAACTGTATGCCACCAACAGGGGCGACCAGATCGTTCCCGTTTTATACAAAAACGCAGCAGCCACGGGCCAGGACAGTTTGTATGCCACAGCTGCACTTGACAAAAAATCCAATGAGATCATTGTCAAAATAGTAAATGCTGCGGGCAAGGCACAATTGGCTGAGTTGTGGCTGGACGGCGTCGGTAAACTGAACGCTACCGCTCAGTTGGTCCTGCTGCAAAGCAACGACCTTGAAGTAGAGAATACCCTGGATCAGCCCATACGGATCAGCCCGGTAGAACAAACTGCACAAGTGAAAAACGGAAAACTAAACAGTTTGCTTGCCCCATATTCCTT
>JADLCC010000107.1 GCA_020847425.1 Saprospiraceae bacterium | reverse complement strand
TTCCCCACCGCACATTCCAGACACCTTTTCGCATCGCAATACCGCGTTTTCAAATGAATCAGCGCTTGACTTTGATAGGCGTGCCGAACGGGAACGCCCAGTTCCATCCAGCCATCGAGCAGCGCATTCGACTCCGCAGGCAAGGCTTCCAGGAGTTGTAGCGCGCGTTTTTGGTAACGCTCGGTGTTTTTTTCTTTTCCGTAATAAAAAAGAAATGGCACAATAGTGTTGATAATCAGCAGGTGTATAAAATCGCGGCCGGGCATTTTGCTGCGTTTCGCCGAAGGTTTGTCCAGTTGAAAATGCGTCAGCCAGTAATCGCCCGGTTCAACGGCAAACAAGTGCTCCATTTCCCGCAAAGAGCCGGCTTCCAGTATATTGGAAAATAAATGATCCGACTGATGCACCAGCGCCGAAAACTGTGCGAGGCGGACACTCGGAAAATTCGCCGGTCGCAGGCGCAAAAACTTCCATTGTTCCGCAGCCAGGGGCGCCAACTGGTATTTGTGCCGCAAAAATTGATATTCCCTTGCCAGCGCTTTCGGGTAATCTTCCTGAAAAGTTTGTTCCAGCAGTCCTGCCTGGCCGAACAGCAGTGCTTCCACCTGCCAGGCATTGTTTTTATGCCTCGATAAAATGGATAAAGGCAGGGAGCGTGCCAGCGCTTCAAAAGGTTCTGCATTCACTTTAAGGCCGAAATTGCGGGCCAGCAGCCGGTAAAAGGATTCTTCCCAGTGGTTTTCGGTGGCTTCCAGCATATGGGAAATGGCTATTGTTTTTTGTTCGAGGCGTTCCACCAGCAAGCGGTCGAGCCAGTTAAGTCGCACAATTTCAGGCGTTTGTGTGAAAAAACTTTCACAGGGAATCCAGGCTCGCTCCTGCTCCAGGCGCTGGTAGGTTTCCAGAATCCGGGCGGGAATACGGTCTTTCAGTTCGAGGCATGGAATGCGTTCACCCGAAGCGTGCAGCACTGGCTGGTCTTCTTCCAGTACCACATGCAGCACCACATTGTCGTAAGCGCGGTCGCCACTGTGGCCGTGTGCCGACCATTCCGAAGCGCGGAGGTGTATCTCGATGTTCCCGGCCCAGGTGGTGTCGCCGAGCCGGATGCGGGCATTGAAAAAGTCGGGGCCGGCATGGGTGTTCCACTCGCCGGGGTAGAAGATTTCAAGTGGTTCGCCTTGTGTAGTGAGCAGGTTTTGGTGGTTGAAGCGCCGCCAGCGCCACAAAAAATGAAGAAATGATTCGCGCATTTTGATGAATATGAAAGGATTAGACATAAATGAAAGGACAATATTGAAAAGGCAAGAGGCAAAATGCAAAGGGCAAATGGAATCTGAACTTAGCATTTTGTTCATTACACCGTTCTCAACCAGTACAAATATAAGCCTGCGGATAAATAATAAAAACGGATGCCGAAAATTCTTGATTCTATTTTTCACAACCCTGACTTGAATGGCCTGATATCTCCAGGGTTTCTACCTTTGCTTTTTGCCTTTTATAAAATGACAGATTCCTACCACACCATTGCGGCGCCTGCCACAGGCGAGTTCAAGGACCGGGGAAGCAAGTTTTTCGGTTATGCCTACCCTGTGCGAACAGAAGAAGAAGCGCTGATGTGCCTGGAATTGCTGCGAAAAGAGCATTTCAAAGCCCGCCACCACTGTTTTGCCTGGCGCTTCGGCACGGATGGTAGTCGTTTTCGTGCCAATGACGATGGCGAACCCAGCGGCACGGCCGGCCGACCCATGCTCGGCCAGATCGACACTTTTGGACTGACTGACGTATGTATAGTAGTTGTGCGGTATTTTGGTGGTACACTGCTGGGCGCCTCGGGCCTTATTCATGCCTATCGGGAAGCGGCAGCCGATGCGCTCCGCAACGCGGTAATCATTGAAAAAATCATCAAAGACCATTTTACACTCGATTTCGACTACGCCTTGATGCCGGATGTGATGAACGGGGTGAAAAAACTCGATCTGGAAATCATCAGCCAAACTTTCGGTGACCGCGGGGTGCTTGAAATCGGCATCCGGCAGACAGAAACGGATGAACAGATGCTGAAACTCAAGTCACTGATCTGGAAAGTTTCCACGGATGAAGCGGCTACACTGGATTGGCCTGCCGGTTTGGTTTGTACGCTGCTAACAAGTTTCTGATATGCGCCAACATGCCGTTTTTTCAGTAGACAATATTCCCTTGTGGAAAGAACGATTGTTGCATTGGGCGGCCGAACAGGAACTGGCCGTTTACCTCGACAGCAATGGTCATGAAGGCAATCCTTCTGCCGCGAAAGGCTGGGAGTGCCTCGTTGCGGCCGGGGTTTTACAGGTTCTGGAGTGCCAAGCCGGAAACGCTTTTGAACAACTAAAACAATTCCAGGAAGAGACGAAGGATTGGATTTTCGGCTTTCTCTCCTACGACCTGAAGAACGAAACGGAGCGACTTTCATCCCAACATTTTGATGGAATCGGCCTGCCCGATCTCGGTTTTTTTCAACCGAAAATTGTAGTTGGGATCCGCAATGGTTTTTTGGAAGTTTTTTTCAAAAATGAATTAATTGAAGTGCTTTTTGATGAATTTAAAACTTTTGATCAAATTGTTTTAAAAAATAAATTTAATATAATTGGTGTTAAAAATATCCTTAAACCACGTTTTGATAAAGAAGAATACCTGGAAACGGTCGAAAAAATAAGATCGCATATCATGGAGGGCGATTTATACGAAATGAACCTCTGCCAGGAGTTTTATGCCGAAAAAACCGGCCTCGATCCGGTTGCTGTTTTTGCCAGGCTCAATCAGATCGGGCAGGCTCCGGCTTCGGCTTTTTTGCGCTGGCGCGACCGTTATCTGATGAGTGCCAGCCCCGAGCGTTTTTTACAAAAACGGGGTGATCGGCTCGTGTCGCAACCCATCAAAGGCACCCGTCGCCGCGGCGCCACAATGCAGGAAGACGCTGCGATCCGGGAAGAACTGGCTACCAATGAAAAAGACCGCGCCGAACATATTATGATCGTCGACCTCGTACGCAACGACCTTGCCCGGCATTGCCTTCCGGGCTCGGTCCGGGTAGATGACCTGTTTGGCATCCATACTTTTGAGACCGTACACCAGATGATCTCCACCGTGAGCGGTGATCTCCGGCCGGGCACACATCCCATCGATGCCTTGCGCGATGCATTTCCCATGGGAAGTATGACCGGGGCGCCCAAAGTGATCGCTATGGAATTGATAGAACGGTATGAAAAGACCCGCCGCGGACTCTATTCGGGCGCTGTCGGTTATTTCGATCCTTCCGACGGCTTTGACTTTAATGTAGTGATACGCAGCATTTTATATAATGCATCCAGCGGATATGTTTCTGCGCAGGTTGGCGGCGCTATCGTATATGATTCGGTGCCGGAAGCGGAGTACGAGGAGTGTTTGCTGAAATTGGAGGCGATGCAACGAGCGCTAAACGCTAGAGGTGAGAAGTG
>JADLCC010000106.1 GCA_020847425.1 Saprospiraceae bacterium | reverse complement strand
TTTGCGGGTACACGCGCCACGATTTATAGGGTGAAAGGCTGGCGCCTATCAAAAAATAGCCCTGCTTCAGCGAATCCGGATGAAAACCATAACCGGCCTTTAGTCCGGGAGAAAAGCCGATTTTAAAACGGGTACGAGAAAAATTGGTGTAAATAGGCGGGTTTTTATCAAAAACAATCTCCGCGCGACTGCTGAACGAACGTTTGGGCATATCGCGTTCCGGTTCGATGCGGTATTTGACAAAACCTTTAGTGCTGTCGTATTCGCTCACACCTTTTTGTGCGCTGCCAGGCAGGTAAATGTTGCGGAACGTGAACACCAGGCGACCCGAAACAAAAGAAGTATCCAGACAACTGCCTGTTGAGGGCGTTTTTGGGCAAATCGGGCATTTCGGGTACCAGTCCAGGGGCCTCATTTTTCCCAGGTTCAGGCCCTCTGGGATTTTTACTTCCAATTTCACTGTACTCGCAGGCCCTTCTCCGTTGTTTTGAAAACGGACTTTATAATCCAGGTGTTTGTTTTTTACCAAACGGTAATTGACGCGGTTGTCCGAAACGGCAATGGCATTGGGGTCGTGGGAACTGACAATTTCAATTTCCAGCACATACCGCTCGGGCGCAACAATGGGATTGGAAGGCGCAAAAATGGCCTCCAGGTGGATAAAAGCGCTGGTGTCTTTCAGCATCTTCTCTGTACCTGAAAGGTCGATAAATAGGTTGCGTTTTTCTCCGGGTTCAAGTGCTGTAAAGCTCCAGCCCCGTTCGTTCCGGTAAGTGCTCCGGGCATTGGCGAGCATTTCCCGAACGATGGTGGAAGGCGGCAGATCCGGCGTCAGCAAGACACTCGCGCCAACGGAAGAAAGCGAAGCCTGCATGGCATACACCCAGTCAAACACTGCGGGAGCAGGCAGCACCTGAGAATACAAGGGTTCGGCTGTTTCCCCGAAATGCGTTCTGGCCGTATCGTACCGGAAATGGCTGTCCGGGAATTTTTTTTCATTAAAAAACAGGAACAATTGCCCGTCCGTAGCCAGCCGGCCCAGGTTGCGGTAACTCATGATCAGGGCCATCGCTTCGCCGGAGCGCGGCAACCGATTGGTTTTCAGGCGAATAACCGCGCGTGTGCTGTCAAACACATCGGGCAACTCCGGCAAATCTACAGATGCGGGAACGGATGCGTAAATGCCTTTACCGTGTTTATCGGGCAGTTTCCCATCGTCGTAGTGGGCCGTTGCAGCAAACAGGGCGTAGTAATCGCCCGTCCGGGGATACCGGTGCACGGGACTTTCTTCAAACGAAAAGCTGCCGTCGCCGAACTCCCAGTAACATTTCCAGTGCGCCTGCGGAGCGCCTGCTTTTTGCTGCAAAGGAGGCAACTGCGGCACAAAACGGGTACCTCCTGCTTCTGCTACCGCCTGAAAATCCGTAACCCGGAGCGGCGGTGTATTCCCCTGTGCAAATAGCGCAACGCCGCCGAGCATTTGAAGCCCAAAAAACAAAACAAACAGCTTTCTCATAAGTGGTTATTCGTTATTCGTTATTCGTTATTCGTTATTCGTATTCACAACCAAGAATTTGCAAGGGCATTAAACCAATTTTGCTTGATTCCTTAAAAAAGAACAGGTTGATTTTCAATGGAATAGAGTAAGAACAAATATACAAGCAAAACAAAGGGTTAAAGGCAAGAGGCAAAAAAGGTGCCTTGTTTTGGGATCTATCATTTCAAGATCGCTGGGTGTTCCATTTCCTTACCTTGTTACTGGAAAAATATTTACTACTAAGGACAAAACATGAGACACCCTGAATTTTTGGCTGCTAAATGACGCCATGCTCCGTTTGTCATTCTGACGGAATCCGTCCACTCTACAAGGAAAAAACAGTGTAAATGTGCCGTAGAGTGGACGGATTCCGTCAGAATGACAAATGGAGCATGGGTAGCCAAAGGTTGCGAAAGCCCAAAACAGTTTAGATTAAACATATTACAAATGCCTGATTATCAACACCAATAACCAATAACGAATAACTATTTACCTTTGAAGCAAATTACCCATGTAACAAATGCACCCAGACCAGCAATACATCGAAGCCTTGCGCCGCAATGATCCGCGCGGCATCCGCAAGATATACGAACTCCACGCTGCGCAGGCCCTGCGCTGGGTTCGGAACAACAACGGCACAGAGGATGACGCCGGCGATATTTTTCAGGAAGCCCTGATGGTTGTTTATGAAAAATCGCTCGATCCTGATTTTACCCTGACTTGTCCGCTCGGCGCATTGCTGCATGTGATCTGGTCGCGGAAGTGGATCGACAGGCTCCGGCAAAAAAATCGCGAATCGGCGGTAAGGAAACAGGAGGAAACGCGATATGACAGTGACACGACGGAAGATACGCTGGTGTTGGCGGAAGACATGCTGGCTGGACAGGCCCGGCAGGAGCGGATGTCCCGCACCTTCATCCAACTCAGCGAACTGTGCCGTCAGTTGCTTCGGATGCTGTCCGACGGTGTGGCCCCGCGCGCCGCCGCCGACCAACTCCAGATGAACAGCGTGGATACCCTGTACCGGCGTAAAAACGCCTGTACACAGCGCTGGCGTGAACTTTATTTACAAATCCCCTCAACGGAACAACCATGAAGGAGCAAGATATCAACCTGTTAGACGCCTATTTCAACGGCCTGCTCGCCGACAACGAAGCGGAACAAGTGCGGCAAAAAGCCGCTGCCGATCCCGAATTTGCTGCTGCATTGCAGCTGCGCGAGGGCATGGAGCAATGGCTCCGGCAGGAACCGGGCAGGCAGGCGGTTGCGGAAACGCTGACTACCGTCGGCAAAGATTTTTTCCGGGAAAAAGTGGAAGCGCCACCGCTTAAAGCGGTGGCGGTCAACTGGAAACGCGCACTACTGCTGGCAGCATCCTTTGCATTGCTTTTGGTTGCAACCTGGTATTTTGGTTCACCCAAACAACCTGCTTACGAACAATACGCCATGCATACGCCCATTTCATTTACGCAAAGAGGCGACAACCAAACGCTGCAAAACGCTGCGGAAGCGGATTTTAGCAACGGACAATATGCCAAGGCACTGACCAGTCTCGAAGCATTGCTCCAACAAAACCCCGGCGACCTGACGGCAGCATTTTACAAAGGTATTTGCCTGATCGAACTGGACAGGCCGGCGGAAGCGCGCAGTGTATTGCAGCCGCTGGCATCGGGCACTTCAGCGCTTCGTGCCGACGCGCAGTGGTATATCGCCCTGAGTTACCTGAAAGAAAAAGATACGGCCCGGTGCAAAACCGTTTTGCAACAGATCGGCGCAGGAATGGATCACTTTGAAAAAGCGCAGGAACTGCTGAAAAAACTGGAATAACGCCCTGTCAGCCGTTTTTTCTTTAATGTTAAAATGGCCCGGATGGTTAAACTCATGCTAAAAAACGCCAACTGCTTGCCGCAGCAGGTTTGGGGCCATTAAGTTTGTACAAAATACAAACGAATGAAACAGATCTTCCTTCCCGCCCTTTTACTTACTGTGTTGCTCTTCACCGGTTGCGACCAGGACCCCAACCCGCTTAGTCTCGATACCTTTGACGTGCGCTGGTACGACGATGACAATTCCGGCACCCAAACCGCCGGCGACGCCCTCACTTTCGATATTTATGTCTCGACGACC
This sequence comes from Saprospiraceae bacterium, assembly GCA_020847425.1. Classification (GTDB taxonomy): domain Bacteria; phylum Bacteroidota; class Bacteroidia; order Chitinophagales; family Saprospiraceae; genus M3007. The sequence continues at coordinate 1,029 of JADLCC010000106.1, read as the reverse complement.
GACAACGACCCCGACGATCAGGTCATCGAGGAGTGGGAGTTTTCCTACACCGTCAACGGTCAGTTTGCAGGGGTGCTGCTCGGCGATGAAAACGCACGTTCCAATTCCATCAGCGCCGATATCGAAGTGGTGATTGACAACCTCGTACTGCCCGGCCCCGGCCAGTTACAAGCGGGCGATGTCATCGAATTCCGGTTGTGGGCCATCGATAACTGCAGAACGGAACTGGAGCAGTTTCATCGGTATGTGCTAGAGTAGGTCAAATGGGACACGGATTGAGCGGATGAGACACGGATTTTTTACCCACATATTTTTTCTTTAAACACATAGGCACATAGAAAACATAGCCGTAGAGTACTCTAAACTATGTGTTCTATGTGCCTATGTGTTTAAAGAAAAAATCCTTGTTTCATCCGTTCAATCCGTATTCCATAATTGGCGTCACCCTCCTTTTGACCTTTGCAATTTTGTCTTTTGCTTTAACTTTCGTGTATCTTTGCTTGCCTTTTGTAAATGCCTGATTATCAACACTGATAACCAATAACGAATAACGGATAACTACTTAAATTCAAATACATGGGACAAAGCGCAGACATCAATTCAGAGAATCTGCAACTCATCCGACAAAGCGCCCGCGATTTCGCCGAAGCATACATTCGCCCACATGTGATGGAATGGGATGAAATCCAGCATTTTCCCATCGATTTGTTCCACCACATGGGAGAACTCGGGTTTCTCGGGGTGCTGGTACCGGAAGAATACGACGGCGCGGGGCTGGGATACCAGGAATACATCACCATTATCGAGGAAATATCCAAAGTATGCGGCTCTATCGGATTGAGCGTCGCTGCGCACAACTCTTTGTGTACCAATCATATCCTTTCGTTCGGGAATGAAGCGCAAAAACGCAAATACCTGCCCATGCTCGCTACGGGTAAATGGATCGGCGCCTGGGGACTCACCGAACCCAATACCGGCTCGGATGCCATGCGCATGCAGTGTACCGCCACCCGCGACGGCGAATATTTT
>JADLCC010000105.1 GCA_020847425.1 Saprospiraceae bacterium | reverse complement strand
TTCCGAAGGGCGAGCGCTTGTACCGGGTGAATTACAGCGCTGATTTTGGGGAAGAACCAATGAATCTCAACCGGGTACCGGGGCCGATCGGACCGGCTATGCCTGATTTTTTCCCGCAGGTGGAGTCCGTTGCACGGCTGTACCCACGCAGCGTCAGTGTGCGCGAGCCGCAAAGCGACCGGCAGTTTGAAATGGAGAACACCCTGTTTGCGGACAGTACGGTGCAGGATGTGCTGGGGCTCAACTTTTTGCACGGCGATCCGGCAACGGCGCTCGATGCGCCATTTTCCATTGTGCTGACAGATGAAACGGCCTTGCGGCTCTTCGGAACGGAGCAGGCATTGGGGCGGCAACTGCGCGTTGCCAATGAAGCCATGTTCACGGTCAGCGGCGTGGTGCGTCGACTCCCACGGCAGTCGCACCTGGCGTTCGATATGCTGCTGCCTTTCCGCAACATCCCCGATGCGGAGCCGGCTTCTTCGCGGCCGAACGTGCTGAATGCCATGACAGCCAACTGGTTAGCCTCGTATACGTACACGTATGTGATCTTAAAACCAGGCACAACCCCCGAGGCCGTCAACACTTTATTCCCCTCGTTTATGAAAAAACACGGGCACGCGGAATATGTGGACAAACAAACTTTTACCCTGTTTAAGGTGCGCGATATTCACCAGTACAGCGCCATTGCCGACGAGGTGATTGCCACCGCGAATCCAACTTACCTGCGCATTTTCGGCATTGTCGGATTCCTGATTTTGCTGATCGCCGTCATCAATTTTGTCAACCTGTCCACGGCTGTGTACCTCGACCGCACGAAAGAGGTAGCCGTCCGTAAAGCGCTGGGCGCCAATCGTTCTTCGCTGGTCGGGCAGTTTTTGAGCGAAACGATGTTGCTGAGTTTTATGGCTTTCCTGCCGGCGCTGGGCCTGCTTTTTATCTTGATTCCGTTGTTCAATGCGCAAAACGACAAATACATCAGTTTTGAATTGCTGCGCGACTGGCCGCTGTCGGTGTCGTTTGTCGGCATTTTCCTGCTGACGGGATTGCTGGCAGGCGTATATCCGGCGCTGTTTGCCAGCCGGTTCCGCCCCGTCGAGGTGTTTCAAAAAAACAGCCCGGTGGGCGCGAGCGGACGCGGGCAATGGCTGCGTAAATCGCTGATTACCATACAATTTGCAGTCAGTATAGCCTTGTTGTGCGGCACGCTGATCATGCTGTCGCAACTCCGCTACTGGCAAAACATGCCGATGGGTTTCGATGCTGAACAGATCATAACGGTACCGCTTTCGAGCGATAACCTCAACTCGGTGTTTTCGCCGGGCGATTCCACCCTGCGCCGCCGCATGAATGCTTTTGATGAAGTGCTGCTGGAAAACCCGGGGGTCACAGAAGTGACGGTGGCTTCGTCGATGCCGGGCTTCGGCGCGCCGTTTTTCCCGGTCAGCACCGACAAGATCCGGCTGGAAGACAATGTTTTTGTCGCCAATATCTCTGTGGATTACGATTTTTCCGAAACGTTTAAACTGAAAATGCTCGCCGGCCGGGATTTTGATAAATCATACGGCACCGATCACCAGAACGGTTATGTGCTCAACGAAATGGCCGTCAAAACCCTCGGATGGACTAGTCCCGAAGAAGCCATCGGGCAAAACATCGCCCGTCCCGGCAAACCGGGAAAAGTGATCGGCGTGGTCAACAATTTTAATACTTCCGGCCTGCAAACGGCCCTCAATCCGGTGATGATGGAAGTGTCGCCGGGCTCTTTCACGGCCTTCGCCATCCGTTTGAAAGGCAAAAACACCCAGGCCGTTACCGCAGATATCGAAAAAACCTGGAAGGAGTTTTTTCCGGAAAAAGCCTTCAGTTTCACATTCCTGAACGACGACCTGCGCGACGGTTACGAACAGGAAGCGCGGATGATGCAACTCTGCGCCGACTTCGCCGGCATCACGATCGTACTGGCCTGTTTCGGTTTGTTCGGTCTGGTGGACTTCACTGTTCGGCAGCGGCGGAAAGAAATCGGCGTGCGGAAAGTACTGGGCGCATCGGTGGTTTCCGTTGTAGGTTTGCTTAGTAAGGATTTCCTGTTACTGGTGCTGATCGCACTGGTGTTCGCAGCGCCGATAGCGTACTGGGCCATGAGCCACTGGCTCGCCGATTTTGCCTATCGCATTGATATTCAATGGTATATTTTCGTTCTGGCGGGCGTGCTGGCTGCGGCTGTGGCGTTTCTGACGGTGGCAGGGCAGACGGTTAAAGCGGCGGTGGCGAACCCGGTGAAATCGTTGAGAAGTGAGTAGGTATTTCAGGTTGTCCTTTCAAGCGTTATGTACCAAGACGATAAAAATTTTGACAACAAACTTGTTGTTATAATTTTTTGACAATAGATTTGCAGTCAAAATTATTTAACAACAAATTTATTGCTAAAAATGAAACACGCTTGGGCTAATCCTAAAATTATTATCGGCAATACTGCCACCGGCGATTACTACTACCCTCGACCACAAATCGAGGCAAATATCTGGGAGGAAACCCAGAAAGGAAATCATGTACTATTAGCAGCACCGCGCCGAGTGGGCAAATCATCCGTGATGCAAGCCATGCTGGAGAACTGTCCGGAGGATACAAGGTGCATTTTTAAAAATATTCAGGGCGTACAATCGGAGACCGAGTTTTATCAGCAGTTTTTTGAATCCATTGTGCAGGGTCTGGATAAATTTGCAAAAGGCAAAAAATGGCTTGCTGATTTTTTTAAAGACATTATTATTGAAGAAATCTCCCTTGATGGCACCGTAAAATTCGGCGAAAAAAAGTCCGTACAATACGTTGAAGAAATCAACAAACTCCTGCCAAAAATTGGCCAGCAAGAGGTTAAAATCGTACTACTTCTGGATGAACTGCCAGAAGTACTAAACAATCTATACAAAAACAATCGCCGCGACGAAGCAAGTAGCATCCTGGATCGGCTCCGGCAATGGCGGCAAAACCCAGCGATCCGCCAACATTTCAGCATCGTACTGGCCGGCTCTGTCGGCATTCACCATATCGTAAAAGCCATCGAGGGACGCACCGCAGATATCAATGACTTTGGCGTAGTGCCTTTTGAAGCACTTACAAACGCCGAAGCTGCGGATTATGTGGAGTGGGCGACGAAAGATGCAAGCGTTCAGTACGAAGAACACACCCTCCGGCATTTGTTGTCAAAAATCAATCATTTCATCCCCTATTTTATTAACCTGATGCTGGATGAAATCAATAAGATGGCAAGAAAAGTCAATAACCCCGTTATCAATGAACAGAACATCGATTCGGCTTTTGATAGCATCATCAAAAACAATGATCACTTTAAAGAATGGAAAAACCGGCTATTCGATTATTTCTCTGTTGAAGAAGCAGGCTTTCTGAACGACACGCTGATTTATATCGCTCATCGCGAGCGCATCAATCAACGACAGTTGTATGATCTGGCGTTGAAACACAATAAAAGAGACGTTTATATGGGGCTTTTGAGAGGGCTCGAACAGGATGGCTACATCACAGAGCAAGGCGACCATTTCATTTTTGTCTCTCCGTTTTTGCAGGCTTTTTGGAAACGCGATAACCCGGTTTTTGACCATGAATAATACAAAAGAAAATCCGACCTGGTTTCTGGACAGATTAACGCTATACCAGGCAGCCAATAGTACCCCAGAAGCGATCAAGCGCAATTTCCTGATCCGTATTGCCGAATTTGAACTGATCGTGTCCGAACTGCGCCGCAAAAAGCCCGGCGACCCGATACAGCACGAACTCATCCTCGGTCGGCGTGGGAGCGGCAAATCCACGCTGCTTCGGCGCATTCAGATAGAAATAGACGAAGATCCCAAACTGGTCAAACAATACTTCGCCATTAACCTGGCCGAAGAGCAGGCCGGTATTTACCGTCTATCGGATTTATGGTTTGAAGTGTTAGAAGAACTAATGAAGCGCTTTAATAAGGTAAAAAAACTGCGCGACTTTGATGATTTTGACGATAATCAGGCCTATACACGCTACCTCTACGCGGAAATTCACCAGTTGCTGCAAGCGAGCGGCAAAAAGGCCGTACTGCTCTTGGACAACCTGGATCGTATCCTGGAAAACTTCGACGGCGACGCTCACCTGCTGCGCGAAACACTGCTCAATTACAACGACCTGCAAATCATCGGCGGCAGCACACGCATGGACGAGCATTTCTGGCGATACGACCAGCCATTTTATGAGTTTTTCCGGCGACACCGGCTGGAAGGGTTGCGCTTTGAAGAAATACATGAGTTGCTCAACCACTGGAGCACCGAAATGCAACTGCCTGAATTGAAAGATTATGCCCTGCGTCACCAGGGGCGCGTCGAAGCCATCCGTATCCTCACGGACGGCCTGCCCCGCGCTTTGCAGTTCTTCATACAGGTACTGCTTCAGGATTCCGCAGCCTACGGCTTCGATTACCTGCGCAAGGTGATGGACCGCGCTACCCCACTCTACCAGGAACGCCTGAACAGTC
>JADLCC010000104.1 GCA_020847425.1 Saprospiraceae bacterium | reverse complement strand
CGCAACAGCGGCAGGGGCACTTGTGCTTCGATTTTGCAGGGTAATAAATTCGGGATGACTCATGGTTTCACATTCCGTTTGACAACAATAATTTGGTGCGAAAAAACTGATTTCTGCGCCAAAGACTTTTGGCACAACCCCTGTAATTGTTGTTATGTTTGCCGGTAGTACCAGCAAGCGCCAGGATTGGGTGTCCCAACTGATAACCAATAACTGATAACCGATAACAACACAGCCATGAAACATTTATTCACCTGCTTATCCCTTTTTCTGGTTTTTTCCGCTGCCGCCCAGACCCCTTCCATTAAAAAATCCCCTCCATTATCGGAAGCAAAACCGGAAAGCGTGGGCATCTCCGCGCAGCGCCTGGCGCGCATCGACTCCATGTGCCTGCGGGCCGTAGCCAACGGAGAAGTGCCGGGTATGGTAGCCCTCGTGGCCCGGCACGGCAAAATCGTGTACCACAAAGCCTTCGGTATGGCCGATAACCCGGCAGGGCGCGTATTGAAACGGGATGACATTTTCCGGATCGCCTCACAAACCAAAGCCATCACCGCAACGGCCGTTATGATGCTGTGGGAAGAGGGCAAATTCGGCCTGGACGACCCGATTTCCAAATTTATTCCCGAATTTAAAAACCCTCAGGTACTCAAAACTTTCCAGTACAGCGATACCAGTTATACCACAGAGCCCGCAAAAAGCGAGATTACGATCCGCCAATTGCTCACCCATACCTCCGGCCTGGGGTACGGCGTCATCGACGGGGACGAGCGCATCAAATTGGTTTATCAAAAGGCGGGTGTAACAGATCTGTTTACCACCGATACCATCAGCATTGAGGAAAGTGTAAAAAAACTGGCCCGCTTGCCGCTGCACCACCAGCCGGGCGAAAAATTTACCTACAGCGAAGGCCTCGATGTGATGGGTTACTTTGTGGAGATCGTTTCCGGGATGCCTTTCGACCGGTTTTTAAAAACACGTTTGTTCGATCCGCTGGGCATGAAAGACACCTGGTTTTATTTGCCCGACGACAAGGCGAGCCGGCTGGTACCCGTTCAGCAGGAAGAACAAGGCAAATGGGTGCATTATCCGGTTACTTTTTACGATCCTGCCTATCCCGTTTCGGGCGCCAGGCGTTTCTTTTCGGGCGGCGCGGGACTGTCCAGCACCGTGGTGGATTACGCCAATTTCCTGCAGATGTACCTGAACGGAGGCGAACTCAACGGCGTGCGTATCCTGAGCCGGACCACCATACAATCCATGATGGGCAACCAGACCAAAGACTTGATGGGCGATCTGGGCGGCTATTACGGCCTGGCATTCGGCGTGGTCAACCAGGTGGGCCAGGACCAGGGCGGTAACAGCAGCACGGGCACTTTCGAATGGGGTGGCTATTTTAACACCTCCTATTTCGCCGATCCGAAAGAAGGCGTTATTGGATTGTTGTTTAAACAAACACAAAAAACGCGTACGGACGGCACAGGGAGTCGGTTCCGGGTGCTGGTGGGGCAGGCGATAGATGATTGATGACCAGTAAGTTGAGCGGTTGAGCATGTTGATGCTTGAGAGCGCATTGGTAATCACTGTGAACAATGGGTTAAAAGCATTCGGGGTGTTGGCTGATTGAAGTTTCTAAATAAAGCAGAGTTATAATTTTATTCATCTGCCGTTCATTTACTTGGGTTTTAGTGGTGGCATGGGTTTATGGACATTGAACAGTTTGTTTTTCGGATGAAAAACAAACTGTTCAATGTCCATAAACCCATGCCACCACTACGCAGGGCGAAAAAGACACTACCGTGGCGCCGGGCTCGGTAGAAGATTGGCAAGTTTACGTTCCCGAACCAAACCAATACGTCCTACCACCTATCCTAATACGTTCCGAACACAAACGAACACGTCTACCACCTGTTCTAATACGTCCGATAACCTATTCTTTTAGGTCCCGAACCTAAACGAATAGGTTATCGGACGTATTAGAACAGGTCCTGGACCTAAACGACGATCAAAAAGACCTATTCGCCGGTCCGCGAGACCCAAACACTTGTCAAAAAGGTAGGTCTGACACTGCCGAAAACCCAAATACTGCCCAGCGAGACCTAAACTCACTTCAACATCTCTTCCAGGTGCGCCTCATCTGATTGTTCAAAAACCGGCTTGTGGAACCGGTGTAGTTTGTGCAGCGTGTGCAGCAAGCTGTTTTTTTCTGCTTCTGTTAAATCACCCACCACGATCTCCGATAGTTTGTAGATGCCGTGTTGCACGGATTCGAAAGCCGTCCGACCTGCATCTGTAAGGGCAATGAGTTTGGAGCGTTTGTCGGTCGGGTGCGGCTGCTCGTGCAGCAGGCCCTGTTTGAGCAGTCGTTTGAGCACTTCGCTGCCCGACGATTTTTCCATGATACATCCCCGCATCACGTCGGCTTTTTTTAAAGATTGGTGCGGATATAGGGACACCAGTACCCCCCAGTCATCCTCGGAGTACACGACGGACTGCCGGAATACCCGCTTGCCATAAAACTGTGCGTACCGTGCCATAAAACTCAGGTACATGGCTATGAGGCCGTTCACCGGCGGACCTTCTTTCTGTGGTGTGGCGACAGTTTCCTCTGTGCGACGGCGGGTGATCAGCCAACTGGCAAAATCCTCCGGATCGAGCATTGCGGTATCGCCGCCGTTCGCCTCGTACGCCTCCGCGAGGTCGAGTAAGGTTCGGATAAAATCGATGCCCATTTAGTATGATATAGAATTATTTTTTTTGAAAAAAGAACGATATAATTCAAACAAAAAATATGCCGCGATGTTCAAGGTTAACTTTATTCATCACCACCATCTCCTGTTATGCGGAACTCGATACCTTTTTTTCTGCTTTTTCTTTTTTGTAGCGCCTTGCAAAGCCAAAACACTGGCACGCTCACGGGTTCTGTCAAGGACAAACTTACGCAAGAAGCGCTCATTGGCGTTACTGTTCAAATCGAAGGCGCTGCACTGGGCGCCGTTACCGATGTCAATGGAAATTTCAGGATCAGCAATATTCCTCCCAAATCGTACAACGTAGCAGCCTCCTACCTGGGTTATGCACCCCAAACCCGGTTCAACGTCATCATTACCACCGGCAATGCCAACCAGTTGAATTTTGAACTGGAGCCCGACAGTAAATCGCTGGGTGAAGTGCTAGTGACTGAAAATCGCTCGGTACGCATTGCGTCCATCGAAACGCCGCTTTCGATACAGAACCTTTCGGCGGAAGAAATAAAAAGCAACCCCGGTGGCAACTTCGATATCAGCCGCGTGGTGCAGGCGCTGCCCGGCGTGAGCGGTGTGGCCGGTACGGGCGGCGGCTTCCGCAACGACCTCATCATCCGCGGCGGCGGCCCCAGCGAAAACGTTTTTTACCTCGACGGCGTGGAAATTCCGGTTATCAACCACTTCACCACACAAGGCGCTGCGGGCGGCCCCACAGGCATGCTCAACGTGGCTTTTATAGAAGACGCCACCCTGTCGAGCAGCGCTTTCAATGCGCGGTATGACAATGCTTTGTCGTCGGTGCTGCAATTCCGCCAGCGCGACGGCAACCCCGAACGGCTGCAAGCCAATCTGCGCGTCGGCGCTTCCGAAACGGCCATTACCGCCGAAGGTCCGCTGGGTAAAAAGAACGGAAAAACCACCTTTCTGGCCTCGGCAAGGCGCTCGTACCTGCAATTGTTGTTCAAAGCGATCGGTTTGCCCATTCGCCCCGACTACTGGGATTTTCAGTACAAAGTGACGCATAAAATAAATGCCAAAACCACTTTTACTGCCCTGGGCATAGGCGCTATCGACGATTTTTACTTCGAGGCGCCCAAAGAAACCACACCCGAAAACCTCTATATCCTGAGTTCCGTGCCGGGCGTCAACCAGTGGAACTACACGCAAGGTTTTGCGCTTAAACGCCTCATAGACAACGGATTCTGGAACCTGACTTTCAGCCGGAATATGCTCGACAACCAACTGGATCAGTTTGCCGACAACGCCGACGCGAAACAAACCGACGAGTCTAAACGCATCCTGGGCATCAAAAGCCAGGAAATTGAAAACAAGTTGCGTTTTGACATCAACCGGTACGTGGGCAACTGGAAATTCAGCGCCGGCGCCATGACGCAGTATGTCAAATACAACAACAACGCTTACACCCGCCTGCGCGCAGCAGTGCTCGACTCGGCCGGTGCTGTGGTGCAGCCCGCTCTGGAAAGCCGCTTTTCCACGGCTATCGACTTTGTAAAATTCGGCGTATTCGGACAGGTGAACCGCACATTCAGCAACAATCGGCTGGGCGTTTCGGCAGGTATCCGCGCCGATGGCAACAGTTTTACCGACGATGGTGCAAACCTGCTGCAAACCCTTAGCCCGCGCATCGGATTGAGTTATGCTTTCGCCCCGAAATGGAAAGCCAACGCCTCCGTCGGTCGCTACTACAAAATGCCGCTGTACACGGTGCTGGGCTACCGCGATGCATCCGGTGTACTTGTGAACCAGGACCAGCCTTACCTGCGTTCCGATCACTACGTCGCGGGGCTTGAATTCGTGCCCACCCGGGTCCTGCGACTGACTCTGGAAGGGTTTTACAAAAAATACGCCGACTACCCCGTCAGCGTTTTTAACGGTGTTTCACTCGCCAACCAGGGCGGCGGCTTCGGCATTCTCGGCAACGAGCGTGTGCTGGCTACCGGCCGCGGCGAAGCCTACGGGATGGAGTTGTTCGCGCAACAAAAACTCAATAAAAACCTCTATTTCACAGGATCTTTCACCCTTTTCTGGTCGAAATTCAGCAACCTCGACGGCCAACTCTCCGCTTCGGCCTGGGATAACCGGCACCTGCTGTCGCTCCTGACGGGATACAAACTGCGCGGCAACTGGGAACTGGGCCTGAAATACCGCCTGCAGGGCGGCGTACCCTACACACCGCTGGATCTGGATGCCAGCCGCCTCAACTACGCCTCTATCGGTACCGGCGTACTCGACTACACCAGACTGAATTCCCTGCGCCTGGGCAATTTCAGTCAACTGGATATTCGTATCGATAAAAAATGGAACTTCCGCAGGGCAACCCTCGATGTGTTCATCGATATCCAGAACGTGCTGGCTACCGTCAATCCTGCGCCGCCTTCCTACACCTTCCAGCGCACGGCCGACGGCTCGGCGTTCGTCACCACCGACAACAAACCCCTGCAGGCCGACGGCAGCAATGCTATTCCTGTTCTGATCGAAAATACGGAGGGTTCGCTGTTGCCTACTGTGGGTGTGGTGGTGGAGTTTTAGGGATTGGTGATGGGGCGGGGCCGCCCCCAGGGCAAACGCATCAAAATCGCTATGAAAATGCACTAATTGCTCCTTAGCAGGGTGTCATTTCGGACCACGCAAGGCGTGGGAGAAATCTACACAAGCCAACCTGAAAAGCGATATGTACACCCTTGCGTGGCTTTTGTAGATTCCGTCGCTGCGCTCCGGAATGAGACATTAACTTGGTCTGGATACGGAATGCTTGGCCACAAAGACATGATGTTAAGCATAAATACCATCATTCTAACACGATTTTGATGCGTTTGCCCTTGGTGAGGATGGGTTGCTTTGTTGGGATTTGTTGTTGCGTTTGCCGGCAGAGCCGGCGCAGATAGGCAGCACGCGGCAAAGCCGACGCGCTAGCGCTGCTCGGGTTAAGGGTTGGATAGCCTAAAGGCCAGCGGGGTGTATGATTTTTGATATGGTGACAGGGTGAAATCTGCTGGAATCTGATGTTTTGTGTTGTTGGCGGGGACGCCAACAACGGCGCTCGAAAGCCATTGGCCAGGGCATTTGTAGTTTGGAGCGGGTGAGGTTGTCCTGCGGCCGGGACTGGTCGATAAGGCTTCTTGACAGCCGACCCCTGGCCGTTGTTGGCGTCCCCGCCAACAACAAACGGTGGAATGAGCGGGTGAGGGAATAACTGTAATTGTATGGTTATTGGGACGGACGCCAACAAGGGACAAACAACGGCGCTCGAAAGCCACTGGCGAGAGCATTTGTAGTTTGGAGCGGGTGAGGTTGTCCTGCGGCCGGGACTGGTCGATAAGGCTTCTTGACAGCCGACCCCTGGCCGTTGTTG
>JADLCC010000103.1 GCA_020847425.1 Saprospiraceae bacterium | reverse complement strand
GGCGCTGGGCGAGGATGCCGTTTTTTATCTATCCAAAATCCACACCATGCAATTTTACTTCCATTATGAATTGCCACGGCTGAAAGGTTTGATGACCAGGCTTTCCAATCCGGTTGTTCTGACGGTTTTTGATCAACAAATAGAAGTCATTGTATAACATGAAATTCCTGAACGCCCTCTTGTTTGCCTTTTTGCTACCGGCAATGGCCCAATCTGTTTCAGCGCAGTCCAGCCTGGCCGAGCCCTCGCTCGAATTCATTTTTGAAGCCAAAGTAACCCTCGACACGGTGCAGGAACTCGGCATCACTACCTATGGCAAACGCCGGATCATTCCCATCACCGGCGGCAGTTTTGAAGGCCCTAACCTGAAAGGCACCGTCGTTCCCGGCGGCGCCGACTGGCAAACCGTCAGGACTGACGGCACAGCCGACCTGGAAGCACGCTATACTTTAAAAACGGACGATGGCGCACTGATTTACATTCAAAACCGGGGTATCCGGCACGCCAAACCGGAGGTACTGAAAAGAATGGCCAGGGGCGAAAAAGTGGACCCTTCGGAGTATTATATGCGCACTTCCGCAACATTTGAAGTGGCGGAAGGGAAATATGACTGGCTTACTAAAACAGTAATTATCTCCACCGGAGCGCGCATGAAAGACCATGTTGTACTCAAATTTTATAAAGTGAAATAAAGATGGTTGCTCTGGTTCAACATGCGGCTCAACATCCCCAAAATACGGCTATTCTGGCTGCGGGGCGATCGTATACCTACGCGGAATTACTAGATGCGTCTGCCGCTTTTGCATCAGTTCTGCTCCAGGGCGAAACGGATTTGCAAGAAAAAAGAGTTGCTTTTCTGGTCGATCCGGGTTTTGATTATGTCAAGGTCCTGTGGGCCATCTGGCGGGCCGGCGGCATTGCCGTGCCCTTGTGCCTGAGCCATCCTTTGCCTTCCCTGCAATACGTAATGGAAGACACTGCGGCAGATATTATTGTGGCCGGCAGGTCCTATCAGGCCAAGGCGGAGGCTTTGGCTTTGCCCAAATCACTCCGGTTGGTCGCAGCCGAAGAGCACATTTCTGCTGATCAAGTAACATTGCCGGATATAACGACTGCCCGAAGGGCGATGATTTTGTACACCAGCGGTACCACTAACCTGCCCAAAGGCGTTGTTACCACCTTTTCCAACCTGGAGGCGCAGATCACGGCACTCGTACAAGCCTGGGAATACGGCGAAAAGGACCACACGATTTGTATTTTACCCTTGCACCATGTCCACGGCATTTTGAATGTCATCAGTTGCACCTTGTGGGCAGGTGGATGTGTCGAGTTTTTGGCGTTCAGCGCCGAGGGCGTTTTTGATGTTTTTTTGAAGGGGAAAATCAACGTTTTTATGGCCGTTCCCACCATTTATTTCAAACTGATAGCACACTGGGAAACCTTGCCGCCACAAGCGCAAGAAGACATCAGCGCGGTGATGAAAAAATTGAGACTGATGGTATCCGGCTCTGCGGCGCTGCCTGTTTCAGTGATGGAAAAATGGGAAGGCATCAGCGGACACCGCCTCCTGGAACGCTATGGCATGACGGAAATCGGCATGGCTATCAGCAACCCTTACCACGGTGAACGCAGGGCTGGGCATATCGGACAAGCCCTGCCGGGGGTCAGCATCAGATTGACAGATGACTTTGGTAAAGAGATTGACGGCGATCAACCCGGAGAAATACAGGTTAAAGGTGGAAACGTTTTTCAGGCGTATTGGAATAAACCGGAAGCAACGCAAGCATCTTTTACTGACGATGGTTGGTTCAGAACAGGCGATGTTGCCGTCCTGGAGGCTGGTTATTATCGGATTTTAGGCAGAAATTCTGTCGATATCATCAAGTCTGGCGGCTACAAAATATCTGCTTTGGAAATTGAAGAAGTGCTGCGGACACATCCGTTGGTCGCGGATTGTAGTGTTGTTGGTATTCCAGATGAAGAGTGGGGCGAATTGGTCGCGGCTGTCCTGGTTGTAAAAAGTGATGAACTGGATATTAACGCGCTGAACAGTTGGTTGCGGGAAAACCTGCCTGCCTACAAAACCCCGCGCCTGTACCATATGCTCCCGGAACTGCCCCGCAACGCTATGGGCAAAGTGACTAAAAACGACTTAAAAAAGTACTTTCCCGAGCGGTAAGTACCAATGAAATAAAAAATTCATCATTCATCCTTACCTATTAATGACCATTTACGGAGTAGCACTATTAGCGGGTTGTTATCTCGCCGGACAAATTTTAGGCGAATTACTGGGCGAAAGCATGGGTATCGAGGCCAATGTCGGAGGTGTGGGTTTTGCCATGTTGCTGCTCATTTTTTTGCATGATTTCTCGTCCAAAAAAGCGCCTTTGGCAACAGAAACCGAGCGCGGTATCACTTTTTGGAGCAATATGTATATCCCGGTTATTGTGGCTATGTCGGCCACTCAAAATGTGCGTATTGCTTTATCAAGCGGTTGGGTGGCGCTGCTGGCAGGTATTGTGCCGGTGCTGGTTTGTTTTGCGGCAATACCCGTGCTCGCTGCATTTTCAAAAAACAAAAAAGCGGCATAAACCATGGACATCATTTCAAAGTTTTTGGAAAAAAACGGGCTGGTTTTCGCTTTTTTTACAACAGGAGTGGTCATGTTCGCTTCCTTCTGGGTGTCATCCAAATGGACCAACAAAAAAATTCCGGGAGCAGCCATAGCGATACTTGCCGGACTGGTTTTGGCTTACATCGGAGGCGAGGTAACCCATGGTGAAAAAGGGATTGCCGACATTAAAATATTTTCGGGTTTCGCGCAAATGGGCGGCTCCATGTTTCGGGATTTTACAATTGTGGCAACTGCCATGGGCGCCAGTTTTGTGCTGATGAAACAAACGGGTTGGCTGGGTATTGTTTCCCTGCTTTTAGGTATTGCCCTTGCTTTTGCGAGTGGGGTGGCGATAGCCCTGGCGGCGGGCTATTCCGATGCGAAAAGTTTGACTACCATCGGTGCGGGCGCTTGCACCTTTATTGTTGGACCCGTGACGGGTTCGGCCATCGGCGCCAGCTCGGATGTCATTGCTTTGAGTATAGCGGCAGGCGTGGTGAAATCTGTTTTTGTAACCATCGGCACCCCGGCTGTCGCCCGATTCATCGGACTAAATAATCCGCATTCAGCGATGATTTTTGGCGGTTTAATGGGCACAACCAGTGGTGTAGCCGCAGGTTTGGCGGCCACCGACCCAAAACTGGTGCCGTATGGCGCCCTGACTGCAACATTTTATACCGGTTTAGGATGCCTGCTGTGCCCGTCCATCTTGTACCTGCTTATGGATTTTATATTTTAAATTTCACCGCCAAAATGGACAAACAAAACGAAACATCCCTCCGCTATGCCTGGTATGTGGTCGCCGTCCTCATGCTTGCCAATATCTCGTCTTTTATAGACCGGCAAATTCTGGCGCTGCTGGTGGGCCCCATCAAACGGGACCTGCATTTGTCGGACACCCAGATGAGTTTGTTGATGGGGCTGAGTTTCGCTTTGTTTTACACCTTTTTTGGCGTTATTATCGGGCATTTAGCAGATAAATACAACCGCCGAAATATTGTTATGGCCGGCATTACGATCTGGAGCGCCATGACTGCTTTGTGCGGCGGCGTAAAAACGTACGGTCAGTTTTTCCTGGTGCGCATGGGTGTGGGCGTGGGGGAAGCCACGCTGTCGCCATCGGCATATTCGATGATCAGCGATTATTTTCCCAAAAACAAACTGGCGATGGCGCTGAGTACCTATTCGATGGGCGTTTTCCTCGGCATGGGCTTGTCGATTGTGATCGGAGCAGGTTTGATCGCCACCTTGCCCAAAGAAGGAATGGTAGAAGTACCTGTTTTTGGCGCCGTTTATCCCTGGCAGTTGTTGTTTTTTTACATTGGTTTGCCCGGCATCGGCATTGCGCTGTTGATGCTGACGGTGAAAGAACCAGCCCGAAAAGAGACGTTGTTACAGGGCGCGGCCGTGACACAACCTACCCTGAAAGCGGCAATGCACATGATCTGGGTGCAGCGAAAAGCGTATTTCCCTATTTGCGCAGGCACGGCTTTTACAGCGTTTACCAACTACGGCTCGTCGGCCTGGATACCAACCTACTTTGTGCGCACTTTCGGCTGGTCAATGCAAAAAACCGGCCTGAGTTACGGACTGATTATCACTGTTTTTTCCGCATTGGGCGTACTGGCGGGCGGCTGGGTGGCCGACTGGTTTTCGAAAAACGGGCGCCCGGAAGGCAAGGTCCGGGTGGGTCTGATTTCAGGTTTCGGCATTCTGATCTCCTGTTTCAACTTCCTGCTCCCCAACCCCAATTGGGTGTTGTTTTCACTGGCCATCCCAGCGTTTTTTATTGCTTTCCCGCTGGGCGCGGCAGGCGCGGCCATTCAGGAAATCATGCCCAACCGGGTGCGCGCTTTGGCCAGTTCCATATTCCTGTTTTTTATCAATATCATCGGCATGGGACTGGGTCCGCTGTTGGTGGCGTTTTTTACCGACTCCGTTCTTCACGATGAAATGATGATCAAATACTCGCTGATTGCGCTATACATCACAGGTGGAGTGGCGACGATATGGTGTTTCTGGGTGGGATTGAGTAATTATGACAGAGCAATTGATTTGAAAAAATATGAAAAACACTATGCAGCATAACAACATACCTCCAAGCCTCCACACAGAAGTCCGAGACAATATCCTCCTCGTCACCCTCAACCGCCCCGACAAGCGCAACGCCCTGAATGATGCAACCATCCTGGGGCTTGAAAATATTTTTTCCAACATCCCGGACGGTGTAAAATGCGCTATTATCTACGGAGAAGGCAAACATTTCAGCGCAGGGCTTGACCTCTCCGAGCTCAGCGAGCGCAATGCCGTGCAGGGCGTACACCACTCTCGGATGTGGCACCGCGTGCTGGATAAAGTGCAATTCGGAACAGTGCCGGTCGTGGCGGTACTGCACGGCGCCTGCGTCGGCGGCGGACTGGAACTGGCCAGCGCCTGTCATATCCGGGTAGCGGAAAACTCGACTTTTTACGCCTTGCCGGAAGGCCAGCGGGGCATTTTTGTGGGTGGCGGCGCCTCGGTGCGGCTGCCCAAACTCATCGGCATGGCCCGCATGACCGATATGATGCTCACCGGACGCGTGTACAACGCTGCGGAAGGCGAACAAATCGGACTGTCGCAATACCTGGTGGACGACGGGGCAGGGCTCGACAAGGCTTTTGAACTGGCACAAAAAATATCGGCCAATGCGGGTATGACCAACTACGCCTTGATGCACGTCCTCCCGCGTATCGTGGATGCCGGCCAGGATGTAGGTTTAATGATGGAATCCCTCATGGCTGCCATTGCACAGGATGCGCCCGAAGCAAAACAGCGCTTGCGCGATTTTCTGGAGGGCCGGGCGAAGAAAGTGGGGGAGTAAACAAAAGACAAAAGGCAAAAAAGGCAAAATGCACGGATTTGACGCATAAGTCGCCAAAAAACCGGGCTACATCTCCACATTAGAATCAGGTTTAATCAGTGGTGTTACTTTGCCTCATCACAAACGAAAAAGCAATTTTTACGATGACATATTTCCACAAATCCGTTTTTTATACCCCGACCTTGTTGTTTCTGTTGCTGTTCAGCCTGCAGGCTGTTGCACAAAACGCTTCGGTAAAAGGCAAACTAACGGAATCTGCTACGGCTGCTCCGCTGGGTTATGCCGGCGTCCGGCTGTACCAAATGCCCGAAAAAAAATTAGCCGGCGGCGCCTTGACCGATGAAAAAGGTCAGTTCTCTGTAGCGCTACCCTTTGGCGTTTTTACAGCCGAAATAGAATTTATCGGTTTTGAAACCATTCAAACACCGGAATTTACCCTGACAAAAGAACACCCTCAACACGATTTAGGGACGCTGCGCCTGGCCGCTTCTGCCACCGCACTCGACGAAGTGGAAGTGACCGCCGAAAAAAGCAGCATGGTGCTCGCGCTGGATAAAAAAATCTTCAATGTCGGTAAAGACCTTGCCAATGCTGGCGGTTCAGCCACCGATATTCTGACCAATATTCCTTCCGTAACGGTCGACCCGGAAGGCACCGTCAAACTGCGCGGCAGCGATAATGTCCGTATCCTCATCGATGGCAAACCCTCCGGACTGGTCAGTTTTAAGGGCAGCAGCGGCCTGCAACAACTACAGGCCAGCATGATCGACCGCGTGGAAATTATTACAAACCCTTCGGCGCGGTACGAAGCGGAAGGCTCCGCCGGTATCATCAACATCATTTTGAAAAAAGACCAGAAACAGGGTTTTAATGGCTCGATTGAAGTCATAGCCGGCCAGCCCACCAATTACGGCGCTTCGGCCAACCTGAATTACCGCCACCGGAAAATCAACTTTTTTGTCAATTATGGCTTTTCCTACCGCGATGCACCTGGAGGCGGCTCCATGTTCCAGGAGCGTTTTGTCGGCGATACTACTTTCCTGCTGCAACAAACGACCACCAACAGGATGAAAAGTTTGAACAACAACATCCGCGGCGGTCTGGATTACTTTTTCACCGAAAACAGCATCCTGACGGCTTCTTACCTCTGGCGTCGCAGCGACGCGCAACGCCTGACTGATATCCGCTACGAAGATTTTCTGTTCAACCTTTCCAATCCGCAGGGCTATACCCTCCGCAACCAGGATGAAACGGAAGACGAACCAAACTCGGAGTATTCCATCGTTTACAAACGAAAATTCGGTCGCGAAGGGCACGAACTAACCGCCGAAGCCAAGTACCTGAATTACTGGGAGCGTTCCGACCAGTCCTTTCCACAGCAAACTTTTTTTAACAACGGCACGGAAGATATTTCCAAAAATATTTTCCAAAAATCGCTGAACGACGAATATGAAAACCAGTATTTGTTGCAGGTCGATTATGTGCGCCCTATCGGAAAAGATGGCAAATTTGAAACCGGCCTGCGCAGCAGTTTCCGCGATATGGTGAACGACTATGCGGTGACCGAAAAAAATACCGACGGTTCCTTTACCACCGTACCTGGTTTGGATAACTACTTCATTTACAAGGAAAATATCAACGGCGTTTACCTTATTTACGGCAACAAACACAACAAGTTTTCGTGGCAGGGCGGTCTCCGGGCAGAACATACCGATGTGAATACCATCCTTCGGGAAACGAACGTGGAAAACCCGCGCAATTATTTCAATTTCTTCCCAAGCGTACACCTGACTTACGATTTACCTAAAAACAACGCCATACAGTGGAGCTACAGCCGCCGCGTGCGCCGTCCGGTGTACAATGATCTTAGCCCGTTCTCCACCTTCACCGACAGCCGCAACTTCTGGAGCGGCAACCCCGACCTGAACCCTGAATTCAGCGACGTGCTGGAACTCGGACACATCCGGTATTTCGATAAAGGCTCGTTTTCTTCTTCGATTTATTACAGGCATACGATCGACAAAATTGACCGCATCCGGCAACTCGACGACGCCGGCAATGCCACCACCCGTCCGGAAAACCTCAACTCCGAAAATGCCGTAGGGCTGGAATTCGCTACCGGTTATTCGCCCAAAAAATGGTGGAAACTGGACATGAACTTCAATTTTTTCCACGCCGTAATCGACGGCAGCAACATCGAATCTGCTTATAAAACGGCCACATACAGCTGGTTTACGCGCGCCACTTCGAAATTTATCCTGCCGAAAAACTTTGATTTCCAGGTACGCGGCAACTACGAAGCACCTCAAAAAACAGCACAAGGCAGCCGGAAAGCGCTATACTTTGTCGACCTGGCAGCCAGCAAGGATATCCTTCACAACAAAGGAACCCTGACCCTGAATGTATCGGACCTGTTCAATACCCGCAGGATGCGCAACACCACGGAAGGCGATAACTTCCGCAGCGAAAGCGAATTTCAGTGGCGCCGCCGGCAAGTAAACCTGAGTTTCAATTACCGGATCAATCAAGGCAAACAAATGGCTAAAAAGAAACCCGCTTCTGAAGAAGGAATGTGATTAAAAAATAGAACACGGATTGGAATGATGTGACACGGATTTTATCAAAAAAATCCTTTAAAATCTGTGTCTCATCTCTCTAATCCGTGTCCCCTTTGCCTGTACTATGAATCTGAAAAAAACGCCCTTTCTAAAAATCCCAACCATCGACATTGACATCCAACAGGAAGTCAGGGATGGGGGCGTTATTCTCCTGAAGTCTGCTGTAGCCCTGCAAAACAGGCCGCACCGGATGACGGAACGCCTGGTGCATTGGGCCGAAAAAACGCCGGACAGGGTTTTTATCGGGCAAGTCGTTTCTATTGACGGGGTGACTCAAAGTCACCCCGTCAATAATCAAACCTGGCAAACCCTGACCTACGCCGAGACCTTCGAACAAGTAAAATGCATCGCCCAATTCTTGCTCGACAGTGGCGTTTCACCCGAAAAACCGCTGGTTATTTTATCCGGAAACAGCATCGAACACGGCTTGATGTCATTGGCAGCTTTGCATGTAGGGCTTCCCTATTCGCCGCTCGCTCCAGCATATGCGCTGCGCTCGACGGATTACGAAAAACTGCGACACACCATCGACCTGCTCCAACCCGGGCTTGTTTTTGTTCAAAACGGCCGGGAATACGAAAAAGCCCTGCATGCCGTAGCGCCGGGAGTGCCCGTCATTGCCGTGAATGATCCACTGGATCAGCACCATGTTTTCTCCGACCTCTTGACTACAAAGCCAACCCCGGCGGTCGATCTCGCTTTCCAAAACATACAGCCCGAAACCATCGCGAAAATCCTGTTCACCTCGGGCTCTACGGGGCTGCCCAAAGGTGTAATCAATACCCATGGCAACATCACCGCCAACTGGCAACAGATCACGCAGAGTTTTCCCTTTATGGCCGACGGAGGACTGACACTCGTCGACTGGCTCCCCTGGAACCACACTTTCGGTGGCAACCACAACTTCGGGCTGACACTATTCAACGGCGGTTCGCTGTACATCGACCATGGCAACCCGACGCCCAAAGGAATCGAGGCAACCCTGCAAAACCTTCGTGGCATCGCGCCTACGGTCTATTTCAATGTCCCGAAAGGGTTTGAGGAAATCATTCCACATCTCCGCAAGGATGACGCGCTGCGGGGGCATTTTTTCAGTCAACTGCAAATGTTTTTTTATGCAGGCGCAGGTTTGCCGCAACACGTTTGGGACGATCTGGAAGAACTTGCCTTCCAAACGACCGGCAAACGCCTGCTGATCGGTACAGGCCTCGGCATGACAGAAGGTAGCCCTTCTTGCCTGTTTAATGTGCATTTCGGCAGTTTTTCGGGTATGATCGGCGTGCCGGTGCCGGGCCTGGAAGTGAAACTCGTGTCTGATGGCGGCAAACTTGAAGCCCGTTTCCGCGGGCCCAATATCTCGCCGGGTTACTGGCGCAATCCGGAGGCTACTGCAAAAGCCTTCGACGAAGAAGGGTTTTACCGTACCGGCGATGCCTTGAAATTTGTCGACCCCGACGACCCCAACGCGGGGATGGTGTTCGATGGGCGTATCGCAGAGGATTTTAAACTGGGCACAGGCACTTGGGTCAATGTCGGCGTATTAAAAGCCCGGCTGATCACCGCAGGCAAGGGATTGATACAGGATGCGGTGATTACGGGACACGGCCATTCATTCCTGGGCGCCATCATTTTCCCGGAGTTGAAATATTGTAAAAAACTGGCCGGATTGGACGATGACGCTGGTATTCAAATACTTGTCCAGTCTCCTGCGGTTTTGGAAGCGCTGCAAACCGTTTTGAATGATTTTGCCCTTCAGAGTACCGGCAGTTCCACCCTGATCAAACGGGCTGTTTTTGCGGATTTTACGCTCTCCATCGACAAAGGTGAAATTACGGACAAGGGTTCGATCAATCAGCGGGCCATCCTGGCCAACCGGGCGGACTGGGTGGAAAAGATATACAAAGAGCCTGTTTCACTGCCCGTTCTGGAAGCGGCAAACACGTAATGTATACCCAAATCAAAGTAGTTTTGAACAAAAAGTCAGCACAAATGCCTGAAAGCGAAGACCTCAAACCATCAAACCCTTTACCCGCCGAAGCCTTTTTTAGGCGAAGGAGGGGCAAACCACTCAAACCTACCTCTACGCATCCTTTTGTTTTTTAAATATTTTACAACCATGAAAAAAATTACCCTGTTACTTGCCATATTGCTGGCAAATGTTTGTGTATTCGCACAAGCTGTCTGGACCCTCGATCCCGGTCACTCCAAAATCGGATTCACGGTCACCCACCATATGATTTCTGAAGTAGATGGCTATTTCAAAAAATACGATGGCAAAATAACCACAACGAAAGACGACTTTTCGGATGCCGTTTTTGAACTGACGGTCCAAACGGCAAGCCTCACCACCGAAAATGAAATGCGGGACGGGCACTTGAAAAGCGCCGATATTTTTGATGTGGAAAAATACCAGACCATCCAGTTCAAAAGCACCGCTTTCGCTCAAATCGCCGGCAATCGCTACAAAATTACAGGCAACCTGACCATAAAAGACGTGACGCTTCCCATTTCCATGGACTTGTGGCTGGTCGGGCCGGGCAACAACGAACGCGCCAAACGTTTCGAAATCGGTGTAAAAGCACTCGGAAAACTGAGCCGGCTGGCTTATCACGTTGGTGAGCGCCTACCGCTTTTTAGCGTTTCAGACGATGTGGAACTGCGCATTTTGGGCGAGTTCGACAAATCCTATTAATTTTCAACCATACATTTTAAAATAACAACATATGAAAAGGAAAATTTTGCTCGGCCTGCTGGCGATTTTTTTAGTCATCCAACTTTTCCAACCTGCGAAAAATGATTCTGATGACCAGCTCTATCATATTTCCAAAAAATATGAAGTCCCCGCAGAGGTGGCTACCATCCTGAAAAACGCCTGCGACGATTGCCACAGCAACAAAACAGAATATCCCTGGTACGCCAAGGTACAACCCGTTGCCTGGTGGCTCGCCAACCACGTGAATGAAGGCAAAAGGAAATTGAATGTGTCCAAATTCACCTCCCTGAAAATAGCCGTTCAAAACCACAAATTCGAGGAGATTGTAGAAATGGTGGAAGAAAAAGAGATGCCGCTGAAATCGTATACCTGGATGGGGCTGCACTCGAATGCCAATCTCTCGGATGCACAGCGCCAGACGCTTACCAACTGGGCAAAAGCGCAAATGGACACCCTGAAAGCGCATTATCCGGCAGACAGCCTTATTTTGAAAAGACCGAGCGGACCACCGCCTCCGGGCAAATAAAAGGCAATTTTCAAAGGGCAAAAGGCAAGGAGAAGCAATCTTACAGCCTTTTGCCCTCCTTCATTTTGCTTCAACGTTTGAAAATGGACATTTCCAACAATGTTTTCCTGGTGACCGGCGCAGCATCCGGCCTGGGTTTGGCAACAGCCCGTATGATCGTTCAAAACAAGGGTTATGTGCTACTCGCCGATGTGAACGCCGAGGGTGGCCTGGCTGCTGAAAACGCACTCGGCGAACGTGCCAGATTTGTCCAAACCGACATCACCGACGAGGCTGGTGTGCAAGGTGCTATAAATGCTGCTTTGGATCATTTCGGCGCCTTGCACGGCGCCATTCATTGCGCAGGAATTGGCCCCGCCGAACGCGTTTTGGGTAAAAACGGCGTGCATTCGCTGGCAAATTTTTCAAAAGTGGTCCAGATCAACCTGGTTGGCACCTTCAATATCGTCCGGCTTGCAGCGGCGGCCATGCAGCACAACGAACCCGGACCAGGTGGCGAACGGGGCATCATCATTACCACCGCCTCTGCCGCTGCTTTTGAAGGACAAATCGGGCAGGCAGCCTATTCGGCCTCTAAAGGCGGTATTGTAGCCATGATTTTGCCGATTGCCAGGGAACTCGCGCGCTTCGGTATCCGGGTCATGAACATTGCGCCGGGCATTTTTGAAACGCCTTTATTGGCCAATTTGCCCGAAGAAACCAAAATATCACTCGGTCAGCAGGTGCCGTTTCCGGCACGGCTCGGACGCCCGGATGAATACGCCGCATTGGCCAGACACATCATCGAAAATCAAATGCTGAACGGAGAAACCATCCGGTTGGACGGCGCCATCAGAATGGGCGCGAAATGAGAAAATTGCAAAAGGCAATGATCGTGGCCGACAGGCCACAAAAATCCTTTTTAATCCGTGTCTCATCCGTTTCATCCGTGTTCCATTCCTACGGGCGCGTAAAAACAAATGGCTTAGGCAGGGTTAAGTACTTCAATTTTTAATCTTTAAGTAGATAAAAACTCAGATCATGTTGAAAGTAAAAAATACACTCTTTATCCTGGTGCTCCTTGCCTTATCGGATGGAGCATTCAGCCAAAACGCCGATTTCGTTTTGGTAAAAAATGCAGGCGGCCAGACCCTGGGTTATTCACCCGGTTCCGGTGTTAAAATCCTGACAATCAACGGCCTGTCGTTCAAAGATTTGAACAAAAACGGTGCACTCGATCCCTACGAAGACTGGCGCTTGTCCGCCGATGTTCGGGCGAAGGACCTGGCCGAGCGTTTATCCATCGAACAAATAGCGGGCCTCATGCTGTACAGCCGGCACCAATCCATCCCTGCACGCAGCACCGGGTATTTTGCAGGCACTTACAAAGGCAAAAAATTTGCAGAAAGCGGCGCCAAACCGGAAGAATTGACGGACCAGCAAATCGTGTTTTTGTCGCAGGACAACCTGCGGCACGTGTTGCTGACCACTGTTCAATCGCCGGAAATAGCCGCTTTGTGGAACAATAAGATGCAGGCATTGTGCGAGGGACTGGGGCTGGGTATTCCGGCCAACAACAGTACCGACCCAAGGCATGGCACCGTCTCCACCATGGAATACAATGCCGGAGCAGGCGGGCAGATTTCGATGTGGCCAGGCTCGCTGGGTATGGCTGCTTCCTTCGATCCGTCGCTGGTTGAGCGGTTCGGTCAAATCGCCGCAGCGGAATACCGGGCATTGGGCATTGCCACAGCCCTTTCGCCACAAGTCGATATCGCTACTGACCCGCGCTGGAGTCGCGCGAGCGGCACTTTTGGCGAAAACCCCAAACTTTCAGCGGCCATGGCGCAGGCCTATTGTGATGGTTTTCAGACCTCCAAAGGCAGCCAGGAAATTAAAAATGGCTGGGGTTATTCCAGCGTCAATGCCATGGTGAAACACTGGCCCGGTGGCGGCTCGGGAGAAGCCGGCCGCGACGCGCATTATGGCATGGGCAAGTTTGCCGTTTATCCCGGTGGCAAGTTTACCACGCATTTTATTCCTTTTACCAAAGGTGCGTTCAAACTGAAAGGCAAAACCAAAATGGCCTCTGCCATCATGCCTTACTACACCATTTCCTGGGATCAGGATACGAAAAACAAGGAAAATGTGGGCAATTCCTACAGTTCCTACATCATTACCGACCTGCTGCGCAAAAAATACAAATACGATGGCGTAGCTTGCACCGACTGGAGTATCACGGGCAACAAAACGCAGATGGACAATTTTGTCGGAGGAAAACCGCACGGTGTGGAGCAACTCAGCGTGGCACAACGGCATTACAAAGTACTGATGGCAGGTGTGGACCAATTCGGCGGCAACAACGAAGCGGCGCCCATTCTGGAAGCCTATAAAATGGGTATGGCCGAGCACGGCGAATGGATGCGGATGCGGATGGAACAATCCGCTGTGCGTTTGTTGAAAAACATTTTCCGGGTGGGGCTTTTTGAAAATCCATACCTGGACGTTGAAAACACCAAAAAAACGGTTGGGAAACCTGAGTTTATGACAGCCGGTTACGAAGCGCAGTTGAAATCCATGGTTTTGTTGAAAAACAAAAACCAGGTGTTACCGCTCCAGACCGGTAAAACGGTGTATGTGCCGAAAAAATTCACCCCAGCCGGCAGAAACTTTCTGGGCGAACCAACGCCTGAGAAATTGGAATACCCTGTCAACATGGATATTGTCAAAAAGTATTTCAAAACGACGGACAATCCGGGCGAGGCCGATTTTGCGCTGGTGTTCATCAATAGCCCGAATTCCGGTATCGGTTACGATTCTTCAGACGTCCGCGCAGGTGGAAACGGGTACCTGCCTATTAGCCTGCAATACAACGACTATACGGCGACGGACGCCCGCGCAACCAGCCTGGCCGGCGGCGATCCGATGGAGAAATTTACCAACCGGGGTTATAAGGGAAAAACCGTAAAAACCAAAAACGTGACGGATTTGGGCATGGTTACCGACACCTACAAGAAAATGAACGGCAAACCGGTAATTGTTTCCATTACTATGGATAACCCAATGGTTTTCAGTGAGTTTGAACAGGAGTCCGATGCTATTCTGGTCAATTTCAGGGTGCAGGACCAGGCGATGCTCGAAATCATTTCCGGCAAAGCGGAACCAACGGGTTTGTTGCCCATGCAAATGCCCGCCAGCATGTCTGAAGTAGAAAAACAGGCAGAAGACGCACCGCATGACATGAAATGCCATGTGGATTCACAGGGTTCCGTATACGATTTCGGCTTTGGCCTGAACTGGAAAGGCGTCATCAAAGACGCGCGCACCAAGCGATTTAAAAAATAACGGACCGATGCAAATCAACCTGAATGACATTATAGCCATCGACGTGCACACCCACGCAGAAGTGTCGTGCTGCCAGCCGCACGACGATTACCGGCCTGAGTTCGACGAGGCTTTTGCCCGGTATTTCAAATCGGCGCACCGGCCCACCATTCAGGAAACGGTGGATTACTACCGGGAGCGCCGCATTGCTTTTGTCATGTTTTGTATCGACGCGGAATACGAACTGGGGCGGCGCCGGATCCCGAATGAGGAAGTGGCCGAAGCCGCAATGGCCAACCCAGATATCATGATAGCCTTTGCGAGCATCGACCCGCACAAAGGCCGCATGGGCGCCCGGGAAGCCCGGCGGCTGATCGATGATTTTGGGGTTAAAGGTTTCAAATTTCACCCGACGGTGCAGGGATTTTATCCGAACGACCGCATGGCATTCCACCTGTACGAGGTGATTGCGGAGGCCGGATTGCCCATGCTGTTTCATTCGGGGCATTCCGGATTCGGCAGCGGCGTACGCGGCGGTGGCAGTTTGCGCCTCGAATATTCCAACCCGATGCACCTCGACGACGTGGCGATTCATTTTCCGGATAGCCCGATTATCATCGCGCACCCGTCGTGGCCCTGGCAGGACGAGGCGCTTTCGGTCGCCATGCACAAGCCCAATGTTTATATTGATTTGTCGGGCTGGTCGCCCAAATATTTCCCGACGCAACTGGTGCAATACGCCAATTCACAATTGAAAGACCGGGTGCTTTTCGGGACGGATTTTCCATTGATTACCCCCGAACGCTGGCTGAAAGACTTTGAAACGGCGGGATTTAAGGAGGAAGTGAAACCTTTGATTTTGAAGGAGAATGCGGCTAAAATGTTGAAATTGTTGAGCAGTTGAGCGGTTGAGAAGTTGAGGGTGGTAACTCAGGCCTGGGTTACCACCCTCAACCTTTCAACAATCTCAACATCCTCAACCTATCTTAAAAAAATATGCGAACCTTACCCTTCAGAGCCGACCACGTCGGCAGTTTATTGAGAACCCCGGAAGTCAGGGAAAACCGCCTGCGCTGGAAAAACGGCGAAATCGCAGCGAAAGAACTCCGTGCAATAGAAGACCGGGCCATTGCGGAAACGGTGCGTAAGCTGGAATCCACCGGCATGAAATCCATCACGGACGGCGAGTTTCGGCGGGATTATTTCCACCTCGATTTTCTGAAAGAACTCGCGGGTGTAACCGTCACCGGCGGCATCGAAGCCAATCCGAATGCAAAAATCGCCGAAGATGGCTTCAAACCACCTACCCTGAGCGTGACCGGGAAACTGGGCCATGTGAAAGATATCCAGGTAGCGGATTTCAATTACCTGAAATCGGTCGTGCAACAAACGCCGAAAGTGTCTATTCCTTCGCCCACCATGGTGCATTTTCGGGGCGGCCGCAAGTCTATCGACATCAACTCCTATCCCGACATGGACCTGTTTTTTCAGGATCTGGCGGCGGCTTACCGGGAAGAAATCGATCATTTGTACAAAGCCGGCTTGCGTTACCTGCAATTGGACGACACCAACCTCGCCTACCTCTGCGACCCCAAAATGCGCGCCGCAGCCGTCGAGCGGG
>JADLCC010000102.1 GCA_020847425.1 Saprospiraceae bacterium | reverse complement strand
TTTTTGAATACCTTGGGCGAAGCGCCACTCACAACTCACAACTCACAACTCACAACTCACAACTCACGACTCACGCATTTATACAACAACTCCACCCCCAATCCGCTGATCAAAAAACGCTCTTTCCGGCTACCGCTCAGCCGCTGCGTCCAGTCTGTGAAGCCCCCGTCGGCGATTTCAATGTCATGGCCTTCCGGATCGGGAATAACAATTTTAAACTGTACATGCTGGTAGTAAGCCTGTTCGGCGGCGCTGGAACTCAGGCAGGTGATGGACCATTCCGGTGCGCATTGCCGGATATGCGCGGCTACCGATTCAAATAACCTGTTGGGTACACCCTCCTGATCCAGTGATTTCAGGTGAATTTTTACCCAGGGTAGATGCAGGGTGTTTTTCAAATAAGATACATAAAACCGGATGTGCCGCAGCAGGCATTCCTTTTCAAACATAAAACTGCCGGTATCCCGTCCGGCGGAACTGAGGCCGAGGATAGCAAAATGCGCCGAATAACCTGGAATATCGGGTATTTCCTGCGCCCTGACGTGCCGGTGCGTGGCGCTGAAATGCAGGATCCCGCGCGGAAATCTTTGTTTGGAGCGCCGCAGCACACTTTCCAAAGCGAGCACGTTGGTGGCATCGGCCACTACTTCCGTGCCGCGCAGCGCCGATACAATTTTATCCTGGTGCGCGGTAGCCACAACGGAACAGGTGCCGAGCGGGCTCAGCGGCGATAACTGCAACGGCCGAAACCCACTGTGCGTCGACAGGCGTAAAGCACTCAGCATAAACTCTTGGAAATCAATGGCATCGACCGACGAGGGTTGCACGAACCTGTTCTGCCGATAGGCTTGCATCAACTCGGGGGCTTGCATTTTTGCGGTTTTTTGCCTGAAAACTTCCAGCAAAAGGGAGTTCAGATCGGCACCGGAAAGTTGGCTGCTCAGGATTTCAGGGAGCCCGGGAACGCCACTTTTTTTTGTGATACGGTCGAGAATGGATTGCTGCATCGTTTGGATGGTTTTGGAGAAAACACGCAACAAGTGTAAAAAAATTCCTCATTTCGGAAGTCGCCTTAATTTCGTTCATTCATTTATTTATCCATGCTATGAAAACTTGTTCGCTTTTTTGGGTACCAATGCTTTTCCTGACCATTCATGCTATTGCGCAACGCGCTCCTGATCCTGAATACACCGCCCGCAAAGTCCGCTCGCTTGCAGAGCCCTCCGTTTTTCAGAAAGAAATAGACGGCGCATTCCCGCAGCGCACCCTGTACCACGACAGCCTGGTGACGGTGCTCAGCTCCAATAACCCGCAGTTGCCCACCCATTTGCTGATCGTTCCCAACCGCCGCATTCCTACCCTCAACGATGCTACCAAGGCCGACGAAGCCCTGCTCGGCCACATGCTGCTGACGGCTCAAAAAATGGCAGCAGAACAGGGCATTGCCGAAACCGGCTACCGACTGGCTTTTAATACGAATGAGGATGCCGGACAATCGGCATTTCACCTGCATTTGCATGTGCTGGGCGGCGCAAAGACCGGAGCGATGGTGGACCAGAGCTGGCGCAACATCCGCCGAAGGCTGCTCGATACCACAATGGTGACACCGCTGGAAAAACGGCTGCTGGGTACCTGGTCGGCCAAAGGTCGGGCTTTCGGGATGCCGGCAGATGTGACGATGAAATGGGAGCCCGATTTGCAAGGCAGATTTCTGTTGCTTAGTTATCGTATGGACATGCGCGACACCTCCGGAAAAGTGCAGACGTTTGAGGGAAAAGCCTTGTACAAAGCATCAAAAGAAGTGGGGAAATTCACGGCAAACTGGTTTGATTCCGGCGGTGAAGCGCATCCGATCGAGGCGTTTTATGACGGAACGGCACTCACGTCAAACTGGGGTACGCCGGCTACTAAAATGGGTAAAACCATTTATCGTTTCGTGGATGACAACACCATTGAAATCTCCGATTTTATTCAACGAAAAGACGGCGAATGGAGGCAATTCAATCAAAATACCGTCCGAAAGTTGTAGGTTTTAGTTAAGAAAAACACAAAACAGGCGGAGGTTGCAACCATTTCCGGACTTTGCTGCGTCCTGCATTTGAACTTAGAGCGTGTTCGGAAATTTTTGACGGAGCATGGAAAAGTGGATTTTTTGACTGTTTTGCTCGTTTTTTCAGGAGCATAGCGGTGACTACGTGACTGAAAAAAAGTGAAAAACAGCCGAAAAAGACGTTTTTCAGGCCCGGCAAAAAATTCCCGAACACGCTCTTAACCAACCTTCTTCTATGCAGTTTATAAACATCTACCACCCGCCCAAATGGGCCTGTTTCCCCTTTGCCTTATTGTTGTTTTTGCAATTTTCCGCCCCCGTTCAGGTACAGGCGCAAACTCGCTATACCATCAGCGGAACGGTCACCGACGGTTCCAGCGGCGAGCACCTCATCGGCGCAACAGTGCGTGATATAAAAAGTGGAAAAGGTACCGTAACCAATACTTTCGGTTTTTACAGCCTGACCCTGCCCAGCGATTCCGCGCTTATTGCTATCACTTATATTGGCTATAAACCGGGCGCATTTCAGTATTTTTTGGATAAAAACACTACCCAAAACGTGCGGCTGGAACAAAGTTCGATCCTGAAAGAGGTCGAAATTGTGGGTGACCGCTACGAACGGATCGAAGAGCGCGCCCAGATGAGCCGCATCGATATTCCCATCCAACAAATTAAAAACGTGCCGGCGTTTCTGGGTGAAAAAGACGTGCTGAAGGCCCTGCAACTCCTGCCAGGCGTTTCTGCGGGCGGCGAAGGGCAGAGCGGCATTTATGTGCGCGGCGGCGGACCCGATCAGAACCTGATCCTGCTCGATGGCGTGCCGGTGTACAACGTCTCACACCTGTTCGGCTTTTTTTCGGTGTTCAATCCCGATGCCGTTAAAGATGTGTCGCTCATCAAAGGCGGCTTCCCGGCGCGTTATGGCGGGCGTTTGTCGTCGGTGATCGAGATCAATATGAAAGAGGGCAATGAAAATGAATTTCACGGGGAAGGCACCATCGGCCTCATCGCTTCCAAACTCACGCTGGAAGGCCCGATCAAAAAGGGCAAGTCCTCCTTTATCGTGTCCGGCCGGCGCACGTATATCGACATTCTGGCGCGCCCGCTGATCAAAGCCGGTTTTAAGGCGGATGGCAGCGAGGGTGTTGTGGGTTATTTTTTCGATGACGTAAATGCAAAAGTGAACTACCGTTTGTCCGAAAAAGACAGGGTTTACCTCAGTTTTTATACCGGGCAGGACAAGTTTTACCTGGATTTTGGAGAAAGAGACGATGACTATGAAGATCAGTTCAAAGCCGGGCTGGGCTGGGGCAATATCACTTCTGCGCTGCGCTGGAACCATATCTGGAGCCCGAAACTGTTTGCCAACAGCACCCTAACTTACAGCCGCTACCGCTTTGAAACCTCCAACGGCTATGAAAGCCGGGAACTGGAAAACAAAACCGTAGTGCGCGAGGATAAATTTGACCTGCTGTATTTTTCCGGGATCAACGATGTGGCGGGAAAAATTGATTTTGATTATTTGCCCAGCCCCGACCACTATATCCGTTTCGGCGCCAACGCCATTTCGCACACCTTCAAACCCGGCACTTTCCGCGCAGGTTATTCTTCTTATGAAGAGGGTGGCGACACCAGCAGTTTTCGCGCTGATTACAGCCAGGCCAATGTCCGGGCTACAGAATTTGCCGCTTATGCCGAAGACGACTGGAAAATCAACAACCGCATCCGCGTCAACGGTGGCCTGCATTTTTCAGGTTTTGCCCTGAGCGGCAAGCCCTATTTCTCTTTGCAGCCCCGCCTGAATGCGCGTTATCTGTTCGACCGGGGCTGGTCGCTCAAAGCGGGTTTCAGCACCATGCGGCAGTACATCCACCTGCTCACCAATGAGACCATCGGCCTGCCCACCGATCTCTGGCTTCCGACGACCAAACGGATTAAACCGCAGGATTCGTGGCAGGCGGCGCTCGGTACGGCCAAAACTTTGGGCCAGGACTACGAATTCAGTGTGGAACTGTACTACAAGGAAATGAACAACGTCATCGCTTTCCGCGAAGGGTCGAGTTTGCTGCAGTTCGAGGGCTGGGAGGATCGTGTTTCGCAGGGCAAAGGCACGGCCTACGGCGCGGAGTTTTTTATACAGAAAAAACGCGGCAAACTCAGAGGCTGTGTCGGTTACACACTTTCCTGGGCCACCCGGCAGTTCGATGACATCAATTTTGGAGAGGTCTTTCCGTACAAATACGACCGCCGGCACGACTTCGAGGTCACAGGTTCTTACAAATTTACCGAACGTTTCTCCCTGGCCGCCAGTTGGGTTTATTCCACCGGCAATGCCGTCACGCTCGGCAATTCGCGTTATCTGGGGCCGTCCGCATACAGCAGTTACCTGTATGAAACCACCCATACACCGAAACGTAATAATTTCCGGATGCCGTCCTACAACCGCCTGGACGTAGGGCTGGAATTTACCAAGA
>JADLCC010000101.1 GCA_020847425.1 Saprospiraceae bacterium | reverse complement strand
GCACCTGCGCCAGTTCCCGGCACAAGGCCAGACCGATGCCCGAGCCGCCCTCGATGGGCGCGCCGGGTTGTGAAGTCTGGAAAAAGCGGTCGAACACGCGGGGCAAGTCGTCCGGGTGTATGCCCCGGCCCGTGTCCGACACGAGGATTCGGATATTGTCACCCGTTTCGCTTACGCGAATGGTTATGTGTCCGCCGGCATGCGCCGGTGTGAACTTTAAAGCGTTGGACAACAGGTTATTCAACACCTTTTCCACCTTGTCGGTATCGATCAGCGCCTGCTCCGTTTTGGACAGGTCATAATCGAATTCAAACCCTATGCCCAGCCTTTCGGCATGGCTTTGGAAAGCCCCGCTCAACCGATGCAAAAAGGGGTAGAGCGCCACAGGCGTTTCGTGTCCTTGCAGGACGCCGGATTCGAGTTTGCTCAAATCGAGCATTTCATTGATCAGGTTCAACAGTTGCTGCCCCTGCTGCCGGGCCAGGGTGGCCAGTCCGCGTTCCTGTTGTTCTAGCCTCGGGTTTTTCAGAATTGTTCCGATCGGGCCCAGCATCAGCGTCAGGGGCGTG
The DNA here is from genome assembly GCA_020847425.1 of Saprospiraceae bacterium. Classification (GTDB taxonomy): domain Bacteria; phylum Bacteroidota; class Bacteroidia; order Chitinophagales; family Saprospiraceae; genus M3007. The sequence continues at coordinate 3,379 of JADLCC010000101.1, read as the reverse complement.
CGCAATTCGTGGGTGATGTTGGCGAAAAACCGGCTTTTGGCCTCGTCGAGTCGTTTCAGTTCATCTGTCTGGTGCCGGATGGTGGCTGTTTGCCGGGCCACTTCCTTTTCCAGCCGTTCCTGTTCCAGCCGGTGTTCCCGGGTGCGCCAACGTATCCAGTTCCAGATGCCCAAAGCAATCATCAGCACGCAGGCGGCGATGAACCACCACCGTAAATACACGGGCGGCAGTACGTGGATGGAATACGTCAGTTCGTTTTTGGCCCAGGCACTGCTGGACGCCTGCGCCCGAATGCGCAACAAATGCCTGCCATACGACAAGCCGGACAAGCGCAGGACCGGCTCGTTCAACACCTCCCAATCGGCCGTCACCCCTTCCAGGTGCCAGTAGTAGGTCACTTTTTCCGGAGCGACGTAATCCAGCAGGGCAAATTCCAGTTGCAGGTAACGGTCGCCGGGATGCATGGTGAACGATTTCGAGCCCAGCAATTCGGGCAAACGATCTTCCAGACGCTCCGTTTCGCTGTTATTTACCTGAAAAACAAGCGGTACCAGCGCCGGCGGCTCCTTTTGTTCTTTCGCGCCAGCGTAAAAATCGTCGGGTTGAAAGGCTGTTACGCCATTCAGTCCGCCGAAATACAGCGTTCCGTCGGCGCCCTGGCCATGCGAAATCCGGTTGAACTCGTTGTGGGTAATCCCGTCTTCCTTTACCCAGGTACGTCGGACGCGCAGGGAGGCTTTGTCTAATTGTGCAATACCGAAATCGGTCGGCAACCACAAATGTTGATGCCGGTCCTCGTACACGGCGTACACCACGCTGTTGAGCAATCCGTTTTTGCGGGAAATGACTTGTGTCTGCCGATCGGAAGGCGCCGACCGGTCCCAGCGGATCAGCCCGCCGCCAGCCGTGCACAGCCAGAAAATTCCATCGGCATCCTCATATAAATGCAAGGTGCTTTCATAAGGCAAATGATGGTCTCCTTGTCCACCCGGCCAAAAACGTTCTGTGATGGCGCCGTCTTCTTTCAGGCGGTACAGCCCCAGGGAGGTGCAGGCCCATATTTGTCCGGAACGGTCGCGTTGTAAACTATTGATGCGGGCATGATCAAATTCGGGGAAAGCGGCATTTGGCGGAATAACAAATGCGCCCGTCGTGGGATTCAACACCATCAGCCCGGCTCCCAGGCCGAGCAGCACGCATTGCGGTCCTGCCTCCAACATCGACCAGATGAACCCGCTATCCTTGTTTTTTGCCTGAAATAGTGGCCCGACGGGTACACCCTCCGGCGTGATTTTTTGCAAGGACACCCAGGTGAGATTCATTGCGTTTGCCTTCATCCTCCATTCCGTCCAAAGATTGCCATCGGCACTTTTCGAAATACCCAAAGCAGATGCTGTGCCGTGCAAACGCCGGGAGTCGCCGGAATTTAAATCCACTGTAAACCGTCCGTCCGGCAGGTTGTCGCTATTCACGAACAGTCGCCCGTTCATTTCCGCAAGCCCCCTGCAAGCGGAGCCTCGGCCCCCGGGAGCATGGTCGTCATACAACAGGCGCCGAAAATGGTTTTTCCGCAATTCGACCATCACCAGGCCGAATGTGGTAGCAAACCATAGGTTTCCGCTGCGATCGACTAAAAAATCTTTAAACTGCCAGGAGTCCAGATCGGGAAATTCCCGCGAGAGGTCCAGCAGCAGTTCGCCGTTTGCATGGTGGATAAAAGGAAATTGCACGAGGAGGTTTCCATGTTCCAGTACCCCATACTGGAAAGTTGCCATTGCGGGGAACCGGGGCGGTAAAATTGTTCGCCTGCCCTGCCCGTCGATTTCCCACAACTCCAGCGGCCCCCGGACATCGTCTTTTACGTAGATGAAAAAACCGTCGGGGTCCTGCGCGGGACCTTTCAGCAGGCCGAAATTACGGCCGGGGGCAATGGGATATTGCCGGATGAGCCTTCCTTCCAGATCGATTTCCGCCAGGCCGCGTTGCCGAGAAGAGGCATCCTCGTACACGCACCACAAGGTCTGGCGGCTGGTCGTGCGCACGAGTTGCGCAAACGTCGCAAATTCCAGCCGGGACACCCGCCAGCCGCGTTGTGGGTGGTACAACAGAAAGGAATGAACGTCTTCCAGCCAGATCACGAGCGTGCCGTCGGGCAGCGACTGCGGGGCCTGACGCCATTTTTCATGAACCAGTGGAATCGTCTGGCCCTTGAAAAATACCTCGAACGGCGTTATTTTACCGGTGACCGGCTCGATAATGTCTACCCAATGATTTCCGCCGGAATGGCTGACCCAGATATGGCCGTCGGCATCTTCTGCCAGCAGGTCGACGTCGTCTTCATGCAGTCCGTCTTCCATGTGGTTGAACACCCGGAACTTCCGCCCGTCGAAGCGCGCTACGCCACCTCTTGTAGCGGTCCAGATAAACCCGTGCCGGTCCTGCAAAACGGCGCCTACCTCCCGGTGCGGCAATCCATCGGCCATGCCGTAGCGGTGCGCATAGGCTTGGAATTGTTGCGCATGGGCAGCGGGTGGCAACAAAAAACAAATCAGCAATAGGCTCAGACGGAGCGGCATGTGCATGATATCATGCGGCTTTCGGATTATTCGGATGCATGATTCATCCGGCTTGTTTGGCAAAAAAGGAAGATTAAAAAGCTTAAAGGTAATTTAAATCGTTGTGATTCATTCTGCTGACTTACCAGGTTTTCTCGGTCATTCCGGTTTTAAAACCAGCCTCGACATTGAAGTTTTTCCATCCGAAACGCGTACGAAAAACGGGCTTGACGCTGGCAAATCCCCGATTTCAAAAACTTGCCGCCCCGTTGTTTTTTCCTGTTCAAATGATTTCAAAACCCGTCCGTCGGTACCTATAAATTCAAATTTAAGCGTCCCGAAGAAATCGTTTTCCAGTAAAATCCGGAGGGCTTGATGTGCTGGAAGGGGATTGGGAGCGATATTAAAAATCGTATTTTTAGAAAAATCCCCGGTCGAAACCGTGTAGCAGGGATTGTCAAAAATCCATTGCTTAACAATGCTCGTGTCTACCATGTCTTTCATGGTCAGGATAATCTGCGGCGCCGCATTCGCGCTACCGGGCGTTAGCCTGAAACTGTTAGCCACCCCATATTTTCCCTGATTGGGAGGCAAAGGGGCGTCGGATTGCACCATGCCTGCATTGGAACTAATAAAAAAGCCGGTAGATGCCTGCGGAACATTATTCAACTGTACTTTGAATTGGAAGCGCAAGATGTCGTCCGAACTGTCATCTATCGTCGAATTGGCATCGCACCAGAAATTTTCGTTAAAAAATGAAATCGAAGGCGGGCTATCGAAGGAACAACTCGGGATGGCGTTTGCGTAAACATTTTTAAAAATGG
>JADLCC010000100.1 GCA_020847425.1 Saprospiraceae bacterium | reverse complement strand
TTGTGGTGGCAGTCTATGCCTTGAGTTGCCACCACAAACCATCAAACTATCAAACCATCAAACCATAAATCATAAACTGCACGAGGCTGCGTACCTTCGCCGGCAATTATCCGAACTTTTGCCCGTGAATCTGACCGAAATTTCCATCCGCCGCCCCTCACTGATCATTGTAGTTTTTGCCGTACTTACCTTCATGGGGGTTGCGGCTTACCGCAATCTGCCCATAGAACTGGTGCCCAAATTCGACCCGCCGGTCATTACGATCACAGGAATTTACCCCGGCGCCTCCCCTTCTGAAGTGGAAAATGCGATGAGCAAACCCATCGAGGATGTGGTGTCGAGTATAGAAGGCATCGAGCAGATTCAGATCGGATCGTTTGAAAACTCCTGTTTTATCGCCCTGGAAATGAACCAGGCGGTCAATCTCGATCAGGCGGTACCGGAAATCCAGCGCAAAATCAACCAGATTTTACCCACCATGCCCAAAGAAGTGCGGCCGCCGGTGGTGAATAAATTTGCCCTCAGCGAACTGCCCATTTTGCGCCTCGCCATTTCGGGCGATGTGTCGGGCACCGCTTTTTTCGACCTGATCAAGAACCGCATCGTACCCGAAATCGCCCGCGTAAAAGGCGTGGCACAGGTGAGTATCCTCGGTGGCGAAGAGCGCGAAATCAAAATCAATATCAGTTCCGAGCGACTGGAGCAATACGGCATTTCCCTGTTACAGGTCGCGCAGGCCGTTCAAACAGCCAACCTGGATTTTCCAACAGGCAAAGTTGCCGATGAAAACAATTCGATGCGGATCCGCCTGGCGGGCAAGTTCCTTTCGCTCGACGATATCCGCAACCTGGTAATCGGAAAAAGCCGCTTCGGATCCTCCATTTTTCTGAAAGATATCGCTGAAATCCAGGACGGCACCCGCGACCGGGAAGTGATTTGTCGTTCGGGCGGACAACCCTCGGTGGGCCTGACCATCCGCAAACAGGGCGACGCCAATGCCGTGGAAATGGCCGATCTGGTATTGGCAAAACTGAAAGAACTCGAAAAAAGTTACGCACAGGAACAGATTCATTTTCAGGTAGTTGCAAACAGCAGCGCGTTTACCCGGGAAGCCACGGAAGCGGTGATTCACGACCTGTTCATCGCTGTTTTGCTGGTCGGGCTCGTGATGCTGATGTTTCTGCACAGCCTGCGCAATGCGTTTATCGTTCTGGTCAGTATCCCTACTTCCATCGTGAGCACTTTTGTCATGATGAAACTGTTCGGCTACTCGCTGAACCTGATGTCATTGCTGGGCCTTTCACTTTCCATCGGCATCCTCGTCGACGACGCTATTGTAGTGATTGAAAATATTTACCGCCACCTGGAAATGAAAAAAGGGCGGGTGCAGGCCAGTTACGACGGCCGCCAGGAAATCGGGTTTACGGCCATCAGTATCACGCTGGTGGATGTGGTGGTGTTCCTGCCCATCGTTTTTACAATTGGGCTGGTGCCCAACCTGCTGCGCCAGTTTTGTATGACCGTACTGACCTCCACGCTGATGTCCCTGCTGGTATCCTTTACGCTGGTCCCCTGGCTCACTTCCCGTTTTGCAAAATCGCACCGTTTTGAAGGGAAAAACATTGGCGGTCGTATTGTACTGCGTTTTGAAGCCTTTCTGGACTGGGTATCGGACGGTTTTGTGCGGACGCTGAAATGGGCCCTGAGCAGCACCAGTAGCAGGCTGACCACCTTGTTTTCAGCCATTGCCCTGTTCGGATGCTCCTTCTGGTTTGTTACTTCCGGGATGATTGGAAACGCTTTTTTTGAACCGGGCGAACGGGGTGAGTTTTTATTGCAAATTGATTTGCCCAAAAATGCTTCACTAGCCCAAACGGACGTCGCCACCCGACAGATCGAGCAGTGGCTGCTGAGCCAGCCCGAAGTAGTCAACACGTTTTCCACGGTGGGCACCAACAACAAATCTTTTGGTCTGAATGCGCCGTTTGTCTCCGAAATCATGGTTTTCCTGACGCCATACGGCGAATCGAGAACCATCACTACGGCGCTTTTTGCCCGGCAAACCAAAATCAAACTCCAGGAAATTATAGCTGGCGCCAATATCACGGCATCGCCCATCGACATTCTGGGCTTGTCCTTTGCGCCGATCGAGGTAAAACTCAACGGCCCCGACCTCGATAGCCTGCTGGTGCTCTCTGAACGCGTAGAGACCGTTATGGGAAAAGTGTCGGGTTGTGTAGAAATTTCGCCCACCGTAGAAGGTGGCAACCCCGAGGTGAAAGTGGATGTGCAACGCCAGCGCATGGCCGACTACGGGCTGACCATGGCGCAGGTAGGACTCACCCTGCAAACCGCATTCTCCGGGAATATTGACGCAAAATACCGCGACGGACCTTATGAATACCCGTTGCGCGTGTCGCTCGATGCGTTCGACCGGCGCAGCGCGAAAGACATTGAAAATGTGTCGTTTGTAAACCCTTTGGGCAGCACGGTTTACCTGAAACAGTTTGCCTCAGTGACCAATGGAACGGCCCCGACCCGACTCGAACGCCGCGACAGGATGCCTTCGGTTATGCTGACCGCACAGGCCATCGGGCGACCCAGCGGCTCGGTCAACCGTGAAATCAAAGCTCGGCTCGACAGCCTGCCGTTGCCACCTGGCACCGTCATCAAATATGGCGGCGACCTGCGGCGGCAGGAGCAAGGCATCGGTTCCATGGGCTTCGCTTTATGGGCTTCGCTGGTGCTGGTTTACCTCATCATGGTGGCTTTGTACGACAACTGGGTGTATCCCCTCGTAGTACTGGTGTCCATTCCGCTGTCGCTGATCGGCGCCTTGCTCGCGCTAGCACTGGCCAACGAGACCATTACCGTATTCACCGGTCTGGGTCTGCTGATGCTGATAGGTCTGGTAGGGAAAAATGCCATTCTGGTGGTGGATTTTGCCAACCAACTCAAAAACGAAGGGAAACCCCTGCGGGAAGCCTTGCTGGAAGCCACCAAACTGCGTTTCCGGCCGGTTTTGATGACCAATATCGCGATGGTGATCGGGCTGTTGCCTATCGCCCTGGCGAGCGGCGCAGGTTCCGACTGGAAAAACGGTCTGGCCTGGGCGATTATCGGCGGCCTGAATTCATCCATGCTGCTTTCCCTGATCGTGGTGCCGGTGGTGTACTGGTTGTTCGACAGCGGTTTGGCGGCGCTTGGATTGGACAAAAAAACAGATATCGACTTAAAGACCTGATGCGCTTCGTCGCCGCTTTTTGTCATCCGATAGTCAGCAAAAAGAGCGTTTGCCGAAAAATAGCAGCGGGTGACAGTTAAGGCGCCCATCTTCGGACCCTGATTTATAGGAATGAGGATTGAGGAAAGAGGAATGAGGATTTTCAGGAATTAGTCGATTCATCCCTCATCCCTCAATCCTCATCCCTGTCATTTACTACAACCACCAACTTTCATACGCACTATGATTCTTTCCATACAGGATGTTGTTAAGTCCTACGGCAATTACCAGGCCGTCAACCACGTCAGTTTTGATGTACCCAAAGGAAGTGTTTTCGGGTTGCTGGGCCCCAATGGCGCCGGCAAAACCTCGCTGATCCGGATGATTACGACCATTACCGGCCCCGATTCCGGCGCTATTTACCTCGAAGGGGAAAAATTGAATGATCGCTCGCCGGAAAAAATCGGCTACATGCCCGAAGAGCGCGGTTTGTACAAAAAAATGAAAGTCGGCGAACATTTGATGTACCTGGCTCAACTGAAAGGTTTGAGCAAACAGCAGGCAAAAACGGCAATCGATCACTGGCTCACCAAATTCGATATCAAGGACTGGTACCCCAAAAAAATTGAAGACCTCTCGAAAGGGATGCAGCAAAAAATCCAGTTCATTGCCACTATTGTACACCAGCCCCGGCTGCTTATTCTCGACGAACCGTTCACCGGCCTCGATCCGATCAATACCAACCTGATCAAGGAAGAAATCAGGGAACTGAATGAGTCGGGTATCAGCATCATTTTCAGCACCCACCGCATGGAACAGGTGGAGGAAATGTGCGATTTTATCGTGCTCATAAACCGCGGCAAAAACGTATTGCAGGGCGAAGTGCAGAGCATCAAAAATGAATACAAACAGAACCTGTTCCGGGTAGAAACGGACGGCGCGCTGCCGGAAGACCTGGCTACCCGCTTTCAGGTCGTCGAACAGTCGAAAAAAGCCGTCACCATCCAACTGGCCAGCGACAGCCAAAGCAACGAACTG